>CAKZYJ010000422.1 GCA_937884755.1 uncultured Flammeovirgaceae bacterium | reverse complement strand
ACCGCTTTACCGGATACCAGCTGGCATCTTTTTCCGAAGTAATTTACCAAGTCAATGCTGATAAATTTGAGTGGATTGCAGGATTAAACCTATGGACTGATCAGTTTCGGGAAACCTCGTCTTTCGTTCCAGCCCGGGATCAAGATCAGACTATTGCCGGAGGATTTGTACAGAGTACGTACTCGTTTTCTGAGCAGTTTACACTGGAAGCGGGGCTGAGGGGAGATTATGTGGCAGACTATGGCTGGGTAGCACTTCCTCGAGTTTCCGCATTGCTGAAGGTATCGCCTCAGCTCACCTCTCGCTTGGGCGGGGGGGTAGGCTATAAAACTCCGTCTATTTTCACCGAAGAGGCTGAGGAGCGACAGTTCCAGCAAGTACTACCAATCATTACAGAATCCACTATGCTAGAGCGATCTATCGGTGGAAACTGGGATATAAACTACCGAACTGGTCTATTTCAAGATCAGGTGAGTTTGTCGGTCAACCATTTGTTCTTCATCACCCAACTGACCGATCCATTGTTACTAACGCGCACTTCGGAAGGATTCTTCTCTTTTCGCAATGCAGATGGCTATGTACTATCTCAAGGCATGGAAACCAATCTTAAGTTGCAGTATCAGCAATTCAAACTGTTTGTTGGTTACACGCTCGCCGATGTAAACCAACACTTCAGTGATGAAGTAACACCACTGCCCCTAACGGCTCGGCATCGGCTCAATAATGTGCTAGTCTACGAAGTACACGGAAAGGGGCGTATCGGTCTGGAGGCCTACTACTTTAGTCCTCAGTCACTCTCGGATGGAACCACCGGACAGTCTTATTGGATTTGCGGACTGATGATGGAAAAAGTATTTTCTCGGTTCTCGCTATTCCTCAACTTTGAGAACTTCCTGGACGCTCGCCAGACCCGTTTTGATACTATATTTACCGGTTCGGTGACTAGTCCGACATTCCGTGATATTTACGCCCCAGTAGATGGTTTTGTCACTAACGGAGGAATCAAATTTAGACTTTAATCGGCTATTTTAACGATATTTTTTGGCCAGGGGTCAGAGAATTCACCGCCAGTTTGCCAATGTTCTATTTCGTTTTCAGTAAGAAAACAAGATGTAAGTGCCTTGGTAAACTGGTCAACTTGAGTTTTATCTCCGATAACAGTCAGATTACAATGCCGATCACCAAACCGCCCTGATTCTTTTGCTAATTGCTCTTTGAGTAGCTCTATTTCAATGTCTATAAGACCATTATCACTTTCTTCAACAACGCCGGCACGCCAGTAGCCAATTACTTCCAAATTGATGCTTCCGGCCGCCTGGTTCCACAGAAGAGATAGATGATCCCGACTCGGGAGCCAGAAAAACCCCTTACTGCGATAAATTCGCTGGTCGAGATACTGATGGCATACTTCCCATAACCGCTGCGGATGAAAAGGACGAACGTCTCGGATTACCCTAGTTGCCATGTTATACGGGCGATCGCCATGAGACTCTGACTCTAGTACGGGTTTTAGTTCATTAGTTAATAGAGCTACTTGATGGAAATTGTATTCGGGCATTTCCAATATTTGGTCGATAGGCATTTTTCCAAATAACACGGAAAGAATGGAAACCATGGGATTAATCGGTTGAATGAATTTGGCAATATCCATCAGCTTCTCTTCTTGAATTCGGTCAGCCTTAGTCAAAATCAGATGGCTACAAAACATGATTTGTTCTACCAGTAGATTAATCATATCTCGCTTCTGATTCTTCAAGTTATGCTGCATCCGAGGAATGAGCTGTTGTCCGAAGTTGTAGTCATGCGCCAGCATTAAACTGTCTACTAGCGCTAATACCCCAGTAAGCTTAAGATGAGATTGAGACTTGAAAAACTCTATTAATGGTAAAGGATGACAACTTCCTGATGTCTCGATGATGATTAAATCGGGCTTTTGGTGGGATAATAGTTTCTCAAGAGCTTCCTCGAGTTTTTCGATACCCTTTTTACTACTTAGCACACATGAGTGAATAGACTGAAGAATGTTACTGTTACTCTCAACACTAGCGGTATTGGCAATTAATTCACCATCCACATCGAGTTCACTCATGTCATTAACCACCGCGTATACTGTTATATTTTTCTTTTTAGAATCAGCAAGAAGGTGTCTAAACAGGGTCGTTTTACCCGAACCTAGGAATCCATTAAGGATGACCACTGGGATCTTACTCAATGAGGTTGTAGGTTGTTGTTCCGAAGTATACATGACGGTTTATTCTACTAGGAATCTGATGGCACGACCACCGTTAGTAAAGTACGGAAAAGTCTTCAGAATATGCTAAAGGAAGCGCACTTATCGGATGCTGCTTTTCATCGCTTAAATGTGCCTTGGAAGGGGCTAACTACCTTATGATAAGGTTGATTCATAGGTAGCAATTTGTTCTTGAATTTTTAGAGATTTTTTAAAATTTTCTTTCTCGATTTTGGGTGTATATAAAATTTTGTTCTCACTTATTGTATTTTCGACTAATATCACCAATATTCACAATCCTATATACTAACCACTATAACCAAGTTTTTACCTAACCTGATCTCCATGTTTTACAAGCTATTTAGGGTTTATCCGGCTTTTTCGCTGTTATTCGTACTGGTGCTATGCGGCTGTAGCGCAAAACAGACGACTACCGAGACAGAAACTGAAACCGAGGAAGAATTGACTGAACGGGCTCAAGCCATCCACGAGCGAGTGCTTACTCTCGATACCCACGCCGATACTCCGTTGCGGATGATCGAGCCAGGCTTCGATATGGCTGAACGTCACGATCCCCGAGAAACGGGCTCCAAGGTAGACTATCCTCGAATGATTGAAGGTGGGTTGGATGCCATTTTTTTTGCAGCCTTTGTGGCTCAAGACATCCGGGACGATGACGGTAATACCCGCGCCAAAGCCTTATGTCTACAAATGATCGACTCAATCGTGACTTCTACCGAAAAGAATGCTGATATTGTTGGATTAGCGATTAATCCTGACGATGCCTATGCGCTAGAAAAAGCGGGTAAACGCGCGATTTACATTGGTATTGAAAATGGCTACCCTATCGGTCAAGACCTTTCCAATATTGAATTGTATTTTGAAAAAGGGGTGCGCTATATCACTTTGGTGCATTCTGCGAACAATGATTTAGCCGATTCGGCAACCGATCCGAACGGACCCGAACACGGAGGAATTAGTGCTTTTGGTGAAGAGGTAGTGAAGGAAATGAATCGCCTCGGTATTATGGTTGATGTTTCGCACGGAAACGATAGCGTATTTTACGATGCCGTTGCTATGTCCCAAGCCCCAATCATTGCTAGCCACTCCAATGCGCGGGTGGTTACCGATCATGAGCGCAATATGACCGATGAAATGCTGAAGCTCATGGCCGAAAACGGCGGAGTGGTGCAACTCACCATGCTTGCCGACTACCTTCGGGAAGCCCCCCCTAATGCAGAGCGTGACTCTGCCATGGCTGAGCTAAGAGCTACTATGTCATCGATCAGTGAAATGACCGATGAAGATCGGGCAGCTCTTCGGCAATCCTTTCAAGAAATCAACGAAAAATTCCCCAACCCTCCAGCTACGGTAGAACACGTTGCCGATCACATTGACCATATTGTTGAGGTAGCCGGAATTGATCACGTCGGTATTGGTTGTGATTTCGACGGAGGGGGAGGCATCGAGGGAGTGTTTGATGCTAGCGAAGTGATGAATATTACGGTAGAGCTAGTGAAGCGGGGATATTCTGAGGAAGAAATTGAAAAGATTTGGGGCGGTAATTTAATTCGGGTTTTCAAAGAGGTGCAGGCAGTTGCGGAGCAGATACAATCTAGTGCAACTTCCTGAGGATCAATTTTTAGGTTTTGCACCGATTATTATTTGTATTCATTCCACTGGGGGTACTGGGGTCAGCCACCTCGGCAATGGCTCACCCCCTACGGTTATCGCTATGCGAGATTGAATATTTGTCTGGTAAGCAGATGCTGACCATCAACCTCAAGCTCTTCTTGACGGATGTGAACGAAGCTATCGTTTTCGATCCCTACAGTAAAGAGCTGGCTTTTTGCCAACCTCAGGAGTCCGCTCAAGCCAATGAGATGCTGTTAGACTACCTCAACCGATTCTTCTACGTGAAGGTTAACGGTAAACTGGTAGACCTACAAATCAAACATAAGAAGCTGAGTGGCGAAGGGGACAACACTGCCCTTTGGGTTTACTTCGAGTACCAGCAACCGCCTCCGCTAGCTTCTTTAGAAATCAAAAACGCCGTATTTACTGACCTGTTCTTTGATCAAAACAATATCGTTTACGTCCACGCCCGAGGAGAATCTAAAAGCCTGATGCTCAATAAAAAAACTGCGGTTCACCAACTGACATTCTGATATGCATCCGTTTCAATTTTATCTGAAGCTAGGGTTCCAGCATATTTCTGATTTGGCAGGCTACGATCATATTCTTTTCTTAGTAGCCCTCTGTGCCATCTACCGAATCCAGCAATGGAGAAACATACTCATCTTGGTGACTGCATTTACCATTGGTCATAGCGTCGCATTAGTCCTGGCTTCGTTAGACATCTTCACCATTCCCTCCAACATTATTAAATTCCTAATCCCTACCACCATATTTATTACTGCCCTGAATAATGTGTTAGGTTCAACTTCTGTTGAGAAACCTAAAAAAATGGGGAGAAACTACGCGATGGCTTTATTCTTCGGCATCATTCACGGTATGGATTTTTCTAATTACTTCAAAGCACTACTCATGGACCCAACTACTATTCTGGTACCCTTACTAGGCTTCAATCTCGGCATTGAGCTCGGGCAACTGCTGGTGGTATTGGTTATTGTTAGTGTATCCTTTTTCTTCCTCAATATCGTTGGCGCGAAACACCGGGAATGGAATCTCTTCATTTCCGGAGCTGCGGCGGGTATGTCGTTACTCTCTATGCTAGAAAATAAATTTTGGTAGACAGCTCTCATTAAAACCGCTTCAAAGTGGACGCTACGTAGGTAATTTAATATGAACTCTAAACATTAACCGAGCACTAGCAGTCCATAGCTATTGGTTAAGCATTTCATAATAAATAGGCTAGTTTTTGGTGAGTCAATCAAAATCAAACGGCTTGCTCAAAATCCTGTTCTACTTGCTCTTTATCTTGTTCATTTAATTTTGAGTGTAAGTAATCGTAAAGGCTCTTAAAGGTTGCATGCTCATCTTTTGCCCGAAGCATCTCGTTGGTTATAGATTTTACAAAATTGTCTCTTCCCATCTTTGTACTGAGTTCATACAACGCTACAGCACCTTTATTTTCTTCTAAGTACTCTGCTCCATCGGCATACAGTAGGGCTGGCTCTGTATTTGGTTCGTTGTTTCGATCTTTGGCGTATTTATCCATTTTCTTTTCAATCAGCAGTTGAACTGCTTCTTCACCAAGGGTCTCCTCTACGAACTGTAGGCCGATTGCCTCCGGCAATGCTTTGGTAAGCATATCTGCACCTTGTACGTTGGCAATACGGAAGGTTTTCTGTATCCAAAGCCTAGCTAAACCACTACCTACGGTCTGGTAGATGTAAGCCTGCTCTTGAAGCCCTTTCGTATCGGCGACCCAACCCTCTTTTTCCGATAAAACAATCGTATTGGCAAAGGTATAGGCTGGGTCTTGCCAACGATGAATTTCAACCAATTGTAGCTTATCGGCCACGGCCTCTGTCCCGAAATGGGCTTGCAGGAACGCGATGCCCTGGTTCATAGCATCTTGGTATAACTCAATGTTGAACGTGTGAAATGGTTTGTGAAGAATAGCGTAGCTTACTCCTTTTGCTTCGCCATTTACAACAGAATAGTCTGAAGAACCCAGGTGCCAATTGAATACTGCTGGTTTCTTGATGTTATAAAAGGCGGTAGTACGCCCATCTTCTTCTTCGGTTTTCACTAACTCTCCTGCGGCGAACGGTATTTGACTAGCTTCGGTGCTGATGGTGATGCTACCTGTAACCAGGCTAGCATCGGGGGCGTAGGCGTCCTGGGCCTTAGCCACTGGATCATTAATGGGTGCCATACGTGAGGTAAGCCGGGTCAGTGCTTGCTCCTCTCGCTTCCGGTTTTCTACCAGTTCTTTTTCACTATCGTAGCCAATTACTGGTAAGAAGTCTTGGACACTGGCAAAACTCCCCTTGTAGGTTAGATCGGCCTGAAAATCACTTTGTACAAAACCAGTATATTGCTTCTCAGCTTCCAAGGATAGTCGTAGCAAACTATCCGTCCGAGCATCTTCCGGGATGAGGTAAGCTGTTAGGTTTTGCTCTTCATCTTCTTTGACTAACTTCAGCTCCTGCTCGTTCAGCTTGAGACTACTCACGCTGACAAAATCTTTCCAGTTCAAGAAAAGAGTGTCGACGCCTGATTGGTTGGTAAGCGTCAGATCAGCCGAAAACGTTGCTTTTCTTTCTGATGGGAAGAGGTCTAGCTGTAGATCTACTGCCTCGTATTTTGGTTGAGGATGAGCTTCTAGGTACTTGTATTTTTTCTCATAGGCTGCATCCAGACGTTCTTCCTCGGCTTCGGGTGTGAAGTTTCCCTTTTCGTATACATTCCTAGATATAAACGACATCAAAAAGAAGAATAGGCCGAAACATACCAGCATAGCTACTTTGGAGACATGATTTAACTGCACACTTTTAAGGGAAAGGCGATTGCTCCACTTCTTGTCCGCGCCTCGTTTCCACAGCCATATCCCGGCCATAATTAAGGCGGCGGCCAGCGAGAGCCACAGTAAGAAAAACCAATTGGCTGATTGCTGAAAAATACCGTATCCACTCATCTCCGAAAAATCTTCAACCCCAGGCGGTAGGGCATAGCCAAAACGTAGGTCTTCCATGATTCCCATGTCAAAGGAAACGATCAAGAAGAGAAAGAGACGACCACTCAAAATATGCGTGACAATACGAAGGGAGGTGAGAACGGCGATACAGAAGACCAGAGCCTTGTACTGAGTAAACGTTAAAAACGCCCAGCGGTGGAGTAACAAGTCTTCGGTAAAACGTCCCATATCGATATAGGAAATTCCGCCAAGTAGTATCTGGGTGAAAATAGAAACAGCGATAAAGCTCAGGCTTAGTACCAACGTAAGACCCATAACTGCCACAAAACGAGAGAGTTGGGTCACCCAAACCGGAACGGGTAAAGAGTCGGTAATCTGCCAGATATTAACCGTTTTATCTTTGAAAAATAGCTCACCCGCCCAAATCATGATCAACATATTGACAAAAACCCCCCACTGCAAGCGGAAGTAGGTCATGTTACTACTGATGGGCAATTCATTACCGATGTAAAAAGTAGCGTTCCAAGTTACGTTTTGCAAAAAAACCATCAGCAGAATAATGCCCAGGATGATCTTGAAAGAAGCAGGACGCACAATATTGAGGAACTCTAACTTGGACAACGTCCAGAGTTTTTTCAGGAAGTCGGGAATACGAAATTGCTTTACCACCCTCGGTAGTTGTATACTGGCATTGGCAAGAATGCTTTTATTGTCCTCCTTCACTTTCTTAGACTTATCTGTTCCGGCTTGTATAAAGTACTTGAATGAGAACTTAAAGTAGGCCACTACCGAGAGAATAAGTGCTATCCCTACCCAAAGCAACCTATTTACTAAAATGTATCCTGATAGCTCGAAGAAAGCGGTATTCTTCTCGAGCGGGGTTTGAAGGTCAGCATAGTATTGAGCGGCCACATACCCACCCGGGTCTACTATAAGATACGCCAATAAGTTATCTCCCCCTCCGGTTTCGTAGGAGGTTTGGGCAATCAGAAAGGTGATGACGACTGCAAAAACAGCTAAGTAACTCGTAGCAATGCGCCTGGAAAAAACGATAGAGAAAAAAACCAGTGCTACATAAATAAACAGATTGGGGACAGTAAACATCAACCATCCGTGAAACAGTTGACCGACAGGAGCCGGTCCAAAACGCGCTGCTTCACCAATACCGGAATACGGGAGGAGAAAATGACCAACAATCAATCCAGTACTGATAATGACGAGATAAAGAAATGCCGCCAGGAACCGCCCAATAAAAAAATGTTTTTCGTTGATGGGCAAAGCATAAGTCCACTCGGCCGATTTGTACTGGATATCTTTGTACAGCACCCCCCCGGTGGCGATGGCAATGATAATGATCATAAGCATCCCCATTGCGGAGTAATTACGGTAGATAATACTGGGGGCGTTCATCAGCACATTTTCGTTGGCAAAGTAATCAAACGCCCCCTTAGTATACCAAATGGCCTGGAATACCAGCATCAGAAAGAAGATCAAGGTTATCCAAGTGAATATGCGTTGCCGCAGTTCGCTTATGATGATTGAAAGAACGGTTCTCATATTATAGATTATTCTGATTCGTTAATAGCGTCCGCCACGCGGTTGCCAGACAACTTTGAAGACTAATGAACTTTTGGTGTAATGTATATTAGTTTTGGCTTAATATTTTGAAATAAGCATCCTCCAGAGACGGGACCTTTGTATCAAAGCCATTCGATGGCGGATCTTCAGCTAAGACCGTAATCATCATTTTTCCGGCAAAGAAACGGTGAGAAATAACTTGATACTTCTCCTGGTAAGCGGGAAGCTCATCTTTGCTCACCGGCATTTCGTATAGTTTTCCCCGTAGTTCTTCCTCTACTTCGTGAGGCTTACCAGTAAGCACCACCTCACCTTGACCGATAATGGCCATATCGGTGCAAAGCGTACTGACGTCCTCTACAATATGGGTAGAAAGTATCACTACCGCATTTTCCCCCAATTCGGAAAGTAAGTTGTAAAAGCGATTACGCTCCATTGGGTCCAAGCCCGCTGTGGGTTCATCCACAATAATCAAATCAGGATTACCAATCAGTGCCTGGGCGATGCCAAATCGCTGTTTCATACCCCCTGAATAGCCATCGAGTTTTTTGCTCTTTGCCTCATACAGATTGACTTTTTGCAGCAGTGCCTCTACGGTATCTTTTCGTTCGCCCCGATGAATAATTCCTTTCATATCGGCAATATGCAAAAGCAACTCTTCCGCTGTGACGTTAGGGTAAACCCCAAACTCCTGGGGTAAGTAACCAAGGGTTTTTCTCAGCTTTTCAGGCTCTTTAGTAACATCGATTCCATTGAAGTGGATGGTACCTGTATCGGCATCCTGTAGGGTCGCGATTGTACGCATCAGAGTGGATTTACCCGCTCCATTTTGACCAAGCAAGCCAAACATGCCTTTCCCGATGCTAAGACTAACATCCTTTAAAGCCTGCACCCCATTAGAATAGGTTTTGGAGAGATTGTGTATTTCTAGTTGCATTGTTACAATTGGTTATGATTTTAGGCGGTGGGTTTCGTATTAAATAAGTTTGGGCTGCGGTTTAAGGAAAGTCATCTTTAATTCATTGAAGTGACTTAAGACCAAAAAGCCATTCATCAAAAACATCACACCATCAAAGACAATAAAGCCCAAGTTTCTGGAAATGAACACATGCGTCATCAGTAAGCACAGCATGAGTGGTATCATCATTATAGCTCCTAAAAGATA
>CAKZYJ010000421.1 GCA_937884755.1 uncultured Flammeovirgaceae bacterium | reverse complement strand
CATTGATTTTTCCAAAAACTTCCTATCTATAACTTAATTATGTCTTACTGCTTACCCGAGCGAAAATAAGTATAACTTCGAGACGTCATTCCGGTCGAAGCTTAGCGTAGAGCCGGAATCTCCCGACTCCGAAACAGGAGATTCCGGATAATTTGCTTCGTTACTCTAGGCAAATTTCCGGAATGACGATTCTTTCACTTTATTCTGATTGGGTACTTAGTACCTTCATTGGTATAGCATTTATCTTCTACCTGCTTCGTGAAGAATACTGCTCAAGGGCATTGTACCGCTCAAATTTGAACCTCCTACAAACTTGGCAAAAGCATTACGGCATTTTGCATCATGCGGGAGGGGCCGCGCCAGAACATACGATACTGGGTATTATCGGTAAAGAGCACTACTTTTCCTTGACCCATCGGCACTACTCCCGCAAATACGTGTCCGGCTAAATGCGCTAAATTATCCTTTGCTACGTAACCGGATGCTAGTAGTTCTTGAGGGTTATCGTTGTAGTAGCCGACAGTCTGCATCTTAGTATTAGCGGCCAGAGCGGTATTCCCGAACTTTAGGGCGTATAGCTGATTGGGCATCCCGAAAGCGAGGGGGTGGGTATTGTCCAGGGTAGAGTTTAGGGCAGAGCCGGGAGTACGTTTCCAACCGTAGTAATCTTCCCGTTCGGCGTAGGGTAAATACTTAGCCGTTTGGCTACTGTCTTGGGGTGCTTTTAGGGTTTCAACACCGGTAAAGCTGGAATCACCCTGGGCCAGATACTCCACACAGTCTTCGGTAGCGATCAAGGTGCCGCCGCTGTTGACCCAGCTTTTCAAAGTAGACAAGGCTTGTTCGTCAAATACTTCTTTCAGATCGTCAGTGCCGGGCAAAAGCAATACATCAAAATCGTTGAGGTCGGCATAACCGTAACGTCGACCTAGCTTGGGTAATGAAGTTTGCTGTAGCGACGAAGCTCGAATGCGGGTGATCGGGTACTTAGAAACCTGATCAAACAGAAACCAAAGCTGCCCCGAACTATATACCGAAAAAGGTTGGTCTACTAGCATGGCTACTTTAGGTGCTTTTAACGGACGGCTATAGCGAGACGAAAGATCAATACCATCGGTTACTCGGCCACTGTTCAGGCCTACAATCCGGACTTGGGCCGAATCAGCAATTTGCTGCATATCCTGCTGCACCTCTTCCCCTGACTTTTCGTTACGACCTAGCAGTACGACCAAGCTACCTCGTCCAAACAATTGATTATCGATGCGAAAGGGCTTTAGTACTGAACGTACTCGGTAATCTTTTTCCCATAACATAGATAATGCTTGGGGAGCGTGGGGTTGTTGCCACTCAATAGCGAAGGCATAGGTAGCGTCCGGATTACTCACTCCGCTGGGGTAGGAAGGAGCTTCAGATATCGGCTGACTAGCGACGTTTACAGCCTGATCAGTGGTGTAGGCATCCAGGTTGTAGGCCAGTGGGGCCGACCAGGTGGCCATATCGTACATCACCGAATCCTCAATATCTAGTTGGGGTTGCATAATAGAATTCAGAAATAGATGCTTCGGCTGATCGGCAGAAACGATAATATCCCCGGAACGAAACTGCCGGTTAGATGAATTGCCATTTCGGTAATTAGCGGCATCTCGCACCGAAAAGTCTTCTTCAGCCCGATTGATATTGACTCCGTGCTTGAGTAAAATATCTAATACATCGTACAAGTAACTTAGAGAGTCATCGGGTAAAATATATGCTTGGGTACTTACTTTGGAAGTCTCGGGACGAAGAGCATTGTAGAAGTAGCGACGCAATTCTGCCTTCTTTTGCGCTGCTTTCTTTAACGTAGCGAAAGAAGTAGTATAATGATCGAATAGTCGGTTGCGGAGGGTGAGTACAAACTCATCGTTGGTTTCAATGGCTCGGCCGCCCCCGATACCGCCTTGTTCGGTTAGCATACCGATGGCCCCCATCACTGTAGTGTAGCTGGAGCCGTAGCCAGGATAGAAAAAGTCAAACGCTTCGCGAGTAAAATAGGAAATCTGATTCTTATCAAACTCCCGCACATTCGCCATACCGAAGGTATCTGATAAGGCTTCGTACTGGTCGGGTAAGGTCAGATTGCGAGGGGTGGTGCCCGGAGCGGTAAAGTAGTTATTATTGTAACCCTGCTCGTGGTAATCCACGTGCACCTGGGGCATCCATTGCTGATATACGCCAATGTGCCCCCGCGATTCAGGGTGTACCAGCCATACCCAGTCCCGGTTCAGGTCAAACCAGTAATGGTTGGTTCGACCGTTGGGCCAGGGGGCATCGTGCTCATTATCGTAGGGTTCGGTGGCCAGTAAATTCCGTTGCATTGACTTATACCAGTAGGTATATCGGTCGCGCCCGTCAGGATTAACGCAGGGATACATAATAATGACTGAGTTATCAAGAATATCGAGAGTTTCATCGTCCTGAGCGGCAGCTAAGCGGTAGGCTACCTGGATGGCCGCTTCGGTAGTGGAAGCTTCATTGCCATGAATACTGTAGCTCAATAAGGTGATCACCGGCTGAGAGGTAATTAGTGTCTCGGCATCGGAAGCGCTTAGTTCAGTGGTATTGGCTAGCCGCAGATTGTTCTGCCGGATTTCTTCTAGGTTTTGCTGGTTCTCTTCCGAAGAAATGACTAAATAAATCAACGGTCGGCCTTCGTAGGTTTTACCGTATTCATCCAGTTTTACGCGGGGCGAGGCATCAGCCAGAGCTCTCATATAATCAACTACTTGATGATACATAGTAATTTCCTGCCCCGGTTCGTAGCCTAAATAGCTGGTGGGAGATGGAATAGCACTGTTGTAACTCAGGTTGGGATCAAGTGGGTAGCGCTCGCTGTCAACGAGAGTAGGTTGAGCTAGTAAAATAGTACTCAAAAAAATAAGCAATGAGCTTAAACAAGCTTTCATAGAATAGATAAGGTAGATTGTGAAGTAAGTCCCAAAAATAATCAATCCGATCATCAATACACAACATCGTTGTTTAGTCTCGTCTATTTAGCGTATTACTATCGGTTCTTGCCGACTCAGAAAGAAGTAGTAAATTTCTCTCACCAAAACTTACTATAATGACCTTGAATTATTTCCATCTTTTCTGGTCAAGCGCATTTTTATTTATCATAGGGTTTGGATGCAAACCTGACCAATCAAAAAAGGAGCTGAGAACTCGCCCTAACATTCTGTTCATCATGTCGGACGACCATGCCGTGAACGCGGTAGGGGCCTACAGCAAACGTTTGGCTGAGTTCGCTCGTACGCCGAATATCGATCAATTGGCTGAGGAGGGAATGTTGTTTGAGAACTGTTTCGTGACTAATTCTATCTGTTCGCCTAGTCGGGCTACTTTCTTAACCGGTAAATACAGTCATAAAAACGGGGTGTATTGTCTCAATCAGAATTTTGAAGAACAACCTACATCTGCCACCATGATGCAGCAAGCCGGTTATCGCACTGGCGTATTTGGTAAGTGGCACTTAAAATCAGCGCCCCGAGGTTTTGATGATTATAAAGTTCTGCAAAAACAAGGTCGCTACGAAAACCCCGAATTTGTGGAGAAAGGTCGAGAAGAACTGATAGAACATGCCGGTTGGGTAGACGATGTAATTACCGAAATGACTCAGCAGTTCATCCTGGATGGTGAAAATTCTGATCAGCCATTCTTTGTGATGTGTCAGTATAAATCGGCCCACGATCCCTGGTCATCGCGATCGCCGTTTGATACCGCTTACCAAAATATCAAGATTCCTGAGCCAGATAACTTGTGCGATAACTACCAAAACCGAAGTGACGCTGCTCGAGAAACCACGCTCAAGCTGGAGATGATGGATCAGAGGACGTTTGCTCACGATAGGCTGGCTACGGAAGATACTTGTGAGCAACGACAGCATATTTATCAACAGTATATCAAAGCTTATCTGCGTTCAGCTCAGGTGATGGATGATAACGTGGGCAAACTGATGCAGTTCTTAGAAGAAAACGATCTGGCGGAAAATACAATCGTGATTTATACCTCCGATCAAGGGCATTTTTTGGGCGAGCACGGATTTTTCAGTAAGCGATTTATCTACGAAGAATCTATGCAGATGCCCTTGATTGTTCGCTATCCGGAAGTGATTGAAGCGGGTAGTAGGCGACCAGAGTTAATTACTAACTTAGATTTTGCGCCTACCATTTTAGATCTGGCGGGAGTACCCATTCCCGCAGATATTCAGGGTGACTCTTTTGCCGAATTATTGCAAGGTAATGATATCGAAGGTTGGCGAGATGCTATCTATTATCGCTACTGGCAGCACCTGCTGCATCGCCGAGTAGCCGCTCACTACGGTATTCGTACTGCCGACCATAAACTCATTTTTTACTATGGCTTACCCCTGGGTCAAACTGACTTTGAAGCTACCCCTCCCGAGTGGGAGATGTTCGATTTGAAAAATGATCCCCAGGAAATGCAGAATATTTACAATGATCCAACCAATGCTGAAACTATTGCTCAACTAAAGGAACAATTGCTAGAACTAAAACAACAGTACGACGATACCGACGATCAGTATCCGGAAATGCAGCAGGTACATCAGGAATATTATTAAAATGGAAGCAATTAGGCTACCCGGTAGTCTCTAGAAGAGTAGGGTTACTCTCATATTGCTTCCATTGTGAAAGTATGTTCGGAAAACCCACAAGCTACCTGCTGCGCAAAAGAGTCCAGCGCTGCGTACCCAACTCGCTATGTAGTAAGAGTGTAAGTGGGTTGTCCTCAATACGGACGTCCGATACCTCCAATTGCCATTCGTTATCTCCTTCTTCAGCTACCCGAATTTCTGATTGAATCGTTTCACCGAATCGGTTAAGTAACTCCAGGTGCACCTCCTCGGTTTGTTGGGCCTGATATTGAACGGTCAGCACATCTTCTACCGGATTAGGAAACATGCTGGCGTTGGACGCACCAACAGTGAACGACACAGCATTAGTCCATTCGGTGGTAGCTCCATCTTCCAGCAGAGCGCGGATTTGTAATTGGTAGCTGCCAGGGGCGAGGTTTTCCTCGTTGAGTTGAATCATTAGGGCTTCTTCACCTTCCCAAAAGACCTCATCTTGGTGATCGCCTTCAAAAGCTCTACGATAGATAGCTTCCTCTACTCCGAGGTGTTCGTTCCAAAAACGATACTCAAAATTCCACCAGATCTCCCACGGCCAACAGGGAAAGCACGACATCACGCCATTGATTTTAACTAACTCTGGAGCTATCCTAGTATTATCGAATTTGGCAATGATAGAGTTACCACTGGGGTTGGGATAATTGACAGGGTAACCAGAATCAAGCTCCAGTCCGGCGTCATGACCATATAAATAACCACCCCATCTATTTACGTCTCTTATGTCTATGCCAAAGGTTAAATACTGTTTATTTTGCGGGGAACTGCTTATGCTCGTTGTTTGGGCATTATAATCGCGATTATCTTGAAGATCATCATCAAGAAGAGGACGGAAAAATTTGACAAATTCTGTTCCACCCTGGGGGCTATATTTCCAAAAAAAGCCATACCATAGTATGTCTGTTGGCACCTTCACACTTGAAGATCCTACTACGTAGCAGTTACCATCCGTATCAATATCCACATCGCGTGCTCTTGCCAATTTTTTAGATGCTAGGAAGGAATCATTAGGGTGATTGTTTTCCATCGCTGTGGCCCATAAGGTAGTTGCATTGGCATCGTACTTAGCGAGCATGACACTCCTACGTGCTTGGGTATGCAGATATACCCCATTGGCCATATTTACACTACCGAAAAAAGCTCCGGTAACATAGCTATTCCCTGCGGAGTCGGTGGCCAAAGCTTTGGCTTCGCTGTTCACGTTTTTAAACCACTCAATGGCACTGGAAGGATTAAGCTGTACTAAGTAAGAGGTGTTACGCTGAGTTTCCATTTCCCCTAAAGTGTAGATATTTCCCATGGCATCGGTATCTATTCCCCGGTCTTCTCCCGCACCTATTTTTTTAATCCACGATATATTACCTGTGTTTCGGTCAATACTAGCAACAAAATGAGCTTTCTCGTTAAAAGGGTTGGGGGTAGTACCAACGTATTGTTCTTCATATTTTATCGTAGCCGATAACAGCAAATCCCCCTGATCATTCACACAAAGTGAAGATGAACGTCCTGGGCCGGCGATATTTTTAGCCCACACACTATGGCCAAGTGAATCCAACTTGACAATAAAAATGTCACTCATACCAAGGTTATACGGAGCATAATGAGAGTCATCAACATATTCACTGTAGTTACTTTGCAGGGTGAGTGAGTCAAAGGTCAACTGGCGTCTATAGAAATAGCCGCTCAAATAGATATTCCCTTCCGCATCGGTCACAATACTTTCCAAGCCTATTAGATTCCACTGACTATTAGTTTGAGGGAAGAATTTATCAAACACCACATTACCGTTAGCATCTATCTTGGTCACCGATATCTCATTAAAATGTACATGTTGGAGAATATAGACGTTGCCAGAGTGGTCAGTAGTGGTTGCTACCGGTTTGGCATGACGAGGGGTGGATACTTGGGCCCAGTCCCAACTTTGGGCATGGGCTAAGGGGGCGCTAAGTAGCAAGCCGATACAAAAGGTAAAAGGCGTAAAAAAACGTTTCATAGTGCTTCTGGTTTACTAGTTTTGAGAAGTACTAATTGGTCAACCTAAAGAGGCGAAACGTAACCTTTTGGAGTGATATATTTTCAAAGTAAAAAACTGAAGTTAAAACTAGCTTAGCTAGTGGCGAGTGAACTGCTGGAGATGCATAACTGGTTGCTAGGTTTATACCGACGAAATAATAAGCTCTATTGTGGCTCTGAAGCATCGTACAGTAAGGGAAAAAACTGCCCCGCCATCTTTTCACCCGAATGAACTATCGGTACACTTGCTAGTAACTCATCATTGGTAGCTGATCGTGTACCGTCGGCAAACACATTTAGCACAAAAGCTCGGCGGGATCGCTCCGACTTATTTTCGTATGATCCATGCACCAGTAACGGGTGGTGGAAAGCGCCATATCCTTTTTTCATCTCAATCGGAATAGGTTTGAATTCCGATTTTTGATCTTCGCTTAAGTAGTCCATCAGTCCCTCCATATCTCCGGCTAGCTCCGGCTTATCCAACAGCCCCCAACGATGGCTACCAGGGACGTAGTAGAGGCAACCATTCTCCGTACTGGCATCATCTAAGCCCGTCCAGCAGGTGAGGTGCTGCATGGGTTGAGTGCGAGTCCAGTAAGAATAATCCTGATGCCAGGCGACTACTCCGCCGTGCTTAGCCGGTTTGCAAAATAACTGATCGTGCCAGAACCGTACCGGGATATCACCTAATAATTGGCTGGCTACCATGACAAAGGCTGGATTCCAGAGCACATCATGAAAACCCGGGCCAATACGCCAATGACCCAAAGAATGAAACAGTACTGAATCGGGATCGCTGGATTCATTAGAGTGAAACTCGTAAAATAAATCGTGCCGAGGGTGGTCAGGGTCATCCAGCTCTGCCAGTTCTTCATTTAGCTTATCCACCTGCCATTCTTCCAGTAACTTAATATTTGCCAAATAACCGTTTTCTTGAAAGAAACTAATTTGCTCTTCACTCAGTCGGTATATCTCCCATTCTTCAGCTGACTTGGGCCAGCTAAATAGATCGGAGACTAAGTGGTGGTGATTTGACAGATCTTGTGTAGTAGCATAAGAAATAGGCATAATAAATAGGCTTACCTTTTCTACTTTTATTGTAACATAATTTGAATCAGAGCTAACTACTTACCAGATTTAGGGTCATCTTGACCGGAGATGGATTGGCGCATATCAGTGTCGGCCTGGATGTTTTGCATTTTGTAGTAATCCATTACTCCCAAGTTGCCGCTCCGGAAGGCATCGGCCAGGGCTTTAGGTACTTCAGCTTCAGCAGCAATTACTGTTGCGCGGGCTTCCTGTGATTTGGCCCGCATCTCCTGTTCTTCGGCAACGGCCATAGCTCGCCGTTCTTCAGCTTTGGCCTCGGCTACTTTCAAATCAGCATTGGCTTGATCGATCTGGAGCTTGGCTCCAATATTTTCTCCCACATTAACGTCAGCAATATCAATAGAGAGAATCTCGAAGGCTGTCCCGGCATCTAACCCGCGTTGTAGCACCAGCTTAGATATTTTGTCAGGATTTTCCAGCACATCAGTATGCATGGAGGCGGAGCCGATAGAGGTTACAATACCTTCACCTACCCGGGCCAGAATGGTATCTTCTCCGGCACCACCTACTAATTGGGCAATATTAGCTCGCACGGTTACCCGTGCCTTTGCCATTAACTGGATACCGTCGGCTGCCACGGCGGCTACTTCCGGGGTGTTAATCACTTTAGGGTTTACTGAAATCTGAACCGCCTCAAATACATCCCGGCCGGCCAGGTCTATCGCCGTAGATTGCTTGAAAGTAAGGCGAATGTTAGCTTTATCCGCCGAAATGAGTGCTTTAATGACTGAGGGAACATTACCTCCTGCGAGGTAGTGCGTTTCCAGATCCGAAGCTGTGAGATCCAGCCCGGCTTTGGTGGCGGTGATTAACGAGTTAACGATGACACTGGGAGGTACTTTCCGAATCCGCATAAAAACTAATTCCAGCAAACCTACCCGCACTCCTGAGAAGCGAGCGGTAATCCAGAGGTTAACCGGGATGAAGTAGAGAATTGTGAAGAAGAGAACAATTCCGGCAATGATGATGGCAATAAGCGCTAGTCCGTCCATGTAGGTGTTTTATAGTGTTATATTATTAAAGTTTTATGGCTTAGAATACCAAGGGGTCTTCATTTTTGAATACCAATAATTTAATTGTTAACTGTACCGAGCCTCGGTGGCCGGGCCTCGGCGGCATTGTTCACTGTTAACTGTCTAAGGGTTCTACAACTATTTTGTTAGGCTCAACATCTATGACTTGCACTTCAGTGCCCGCATCTACGTACTGTCCTAGTGTGCTCACTTCAACAATCGTTTCCTTAAATTCAACTTTTCCTGATGGTCTTAGCGCAGAAACAGCTTTTCCCTTGTCGCCCTTCCAGATGTTATGCTGTATGTCTTCATTTACCCGGCTCTTACTGGAAGATTTGAGGGACTGCTTCTCCCAGGCTCCACTTCGTAGGCTAAAGAAGAGCGCAATCCCGAGAAGTACAAACGCGATACCCATTACCCCGAAACCTAGGGTATTACCGTAGTTTACAAAGCTAAGCACCACGGCAGCGGCGGTAAGCACTAACCCAACAATACCGAAAATGGTCGTACCCGGTATAAAGATCAGCTCTACCACAATTAGTATAATTCCAACCGCTAATAATACGACGACAGAAAACCAGTCAAGCATAGTTGATAAACTAGAAAACCCAGATAGCGAAAGGTAGGAATAATCTGGCGTTTACACTAGTATTTAGTACATAGTGCTTGGGTGTTTTAGCGGCCGCTGCCTTTAGGTTTGTGTGGTAGTAAAATTCTAAGAAAGCAGTCGTCGCTATTTAGG
>CAKZYJ010000420.1 GCA_937884755.1 uncultured Flammeovirgaceae bacterium | reverse complement strand
GTCACCAAGCCGAAATAGATTTTTATCCCAAGATAGCTGCTAGAACCTACGGTTACGCTAACTTCGGATTATCCGATGGTACCGTATTTCCGGATTTACGCTGGGGCGCAGAAATTTTCCAGGGAGTAGGATCCAGTTCCGAGATTTCTGGCGGGATTCGGGCTATCTACTTCAACCCAGTTACAGTACGGATTTATACCGCTCAGTTATCGTACTACCATCGGTCTCACTGGTTTTCAGCCCGTGGGTTTTTAACCAGTTTGCAAGGTGCACAGACCTTAGCCGGGACAGCTACCTACCGGAGATATTTCAAAAATATAGACCAACACCTTAGCGTATACGCTAACTACGGTAATTCCCCACTTCAAACCGTTAGCCTTCCCGAAATACTCCGTCAAACTACCCGACGGATTGCAGTTGGCTACGTGCATCCATTTATGCAGCGTACTCTTCTCATCCACGGTTTGGCTGAGTACCAGCATGAAACCTACGACGAGTTACGTCAGGTAAATCGGTGGGGAGCAGAAATTAAGCTAGAAAAGAGATTTTAATGCCTATCGCCATGATTACCGATCAACTAGCAAATCTTCCGTTTCAGTACTGGGTTTTAGCCGTAGCTATTTCTCTATTGATGGCTGGTTGTCTTGTCTTGATTGCCATACTATACATTCGAAGGCTAGTATCTGCAACCCGTAAGAAGAAGAGACACGATCTACAATTTCGCTATCAGTATTTTCTCTATGATGCGCTAGTAGAAAGTGAAGCAGGCAAAACCCCTGAAGCATTTCAAGAGTTTGTAGTAAATCTCTTCCGAGAAGAAGAAGAAAAACATGGCCTCAATAAGGAGTTACTGATCAATATTATTCTCGACTTAAAGAAGAGCTTGTCAGGTCAATCGAGAGCCCAATTACTAGAAATAGCGGCTACACTAAAACTGCCAGATTACGCACTACGCAAACTTGATCGTCTATCTTTCAATACGCAGATTCAGGCCCTGAGAGAGATTAGTGGTTTACAAGTAACTGACTCCGCTGTTCAAGAAAAAGTAAAGCAAATACAATATGCTAAGCACGCAGCCTTATCACAAGAAGCTTCGTTAACACTCATTAAGTTAGGTGAATCTCCTGATCTTTCTTTCTTGGACGTGCTAACCACTCCACTAAGCCAATGGCAACAGATTCATCTTCATCATTGCCTGCGAAATTTTGAACGACATCAGCTCCCTGATTTTAGTCAATGGCTAACTTCTACTAATGAAAGTGTAGTGCTATTTTCTTTACGAATGATCACTGAATTTGAGCAGTGTAATAACAGTGAGCTAATAATTCACCAGTTGTCCCATAAATCTGCTAACGTGGTGACCGAAGCAATTTACACGGTTAGCCAACTGAAAATAGCGTCTGCTGTACCCACTCTGGTTTCGCTATTACATCAACCCAATCCTCGGATACAAATAAGTAGTATCAGAGCTATTGGCCGGTTAGGTACTACTCAGCAGGTTCCTGACTTGGAAAGTTTGCGTATCGATTCCAGCTATTGGGTTCGGCAAATTACTGTTGAAGCTATTGCTCGACTTAGAACAAAAGTTGATTCTGCCTCCGAAGTGATACATCAGTCTTAGTTATACCATGAAGGAAATTATCATCCATTCCATATCATATATTGCTGAAAACCTGATTCTGGTTTACGCAATTATTCTTGCTGGCTTCTCCTTCTTTTTATCCGTAATCGGGTTAATTGAGGTCTATAAATACTTGATAAATAACCGGTCAGATGATCGAAATGCTTTATTATCTTCACCTTTTACACCGCGCATCTCCTTAATTGTACCTATGTATAATGAGGGGGAAACCATTATTGATAGTGTTCGCTCCTTATTATCGTTACAGTACAACAATTACGAAGTAGTGGTGGTGAATGATGGCAGTACTGATGAGTCTTTGCAAAAGCTAATTGAGTATTTCCAATTAGTACCTACCTACCTAGAAAGCAACTACGAGCTACCCACCAAGAAAGTGAAGTGCTTGTATAAATCCCGCCAAAAAGTGTTTAGCCGACTAGTAGTGATTGATAAGGCGAACGGCGGAAAGGCTGATGCGCTAAATACTGGTATAAATCATGCACAAGGTAGCCTGGTGGCGGCTATGGATGCGGACTCAATTATTGCCCCTGAAGCTTTACTTAAAATGGTAAAGCCCTTCTTGCAAAACAAAGGGCGGGTAATTGCCACCGGAAGTATCATTCGTATTGCCAACTCGTGTACTGTTGAGGATGGTAGTTTAGTAAATATACAATTGCCGAAGGGATGGTTGGCCCGGTTTCAAGCCCTAGAGTATATTCGGGTGTTCCTGCTAAGTCGATTAGGGTGGAGCCGCTTAAATGGGTTATTGATTATTTCTGGGGCATTTGGCCTATTTGATCGAGAGATCATCATTAAAGCCGGCGGATACTGTACTAAAACAGTAGGCGAAGACATGGAGCTGACCATCCGCATGCGGCGCTATATGCATGAGCAGAAGTTAGCTTACAAAGTGGTTCATATTCCGGACCCTCTTTGCTGGACTGAGGCTCCTACCAGTTTATCGCAACTCAGCCGCCAGCGTAACCGCTGGGCCCGGGGTTCAGTAGAGACCTTAGTAAAGCACCGAGGTTTGTTTTTTAATCCGAAGTACGGCCTTATGGGAATGTTAAGTTATCCCTACTGGCTTTTCTTCGAGTATCTGGCTCCGTTTATAGAAGTTGTAGGTATCGGTTATTTTGGTATTAAGGCAATACTTAGCCAACCATCATGGCTAAATTTTTCACTCTTTTTGGTTATTATCTATCTTTTCTCTGTCTTTTTATCACTAGTAGCGCTAATAGTTGAAGAGTTTTCTTACCACAAATATCAAAATAAATCTGACGTAGCCAAACTAATACTTACTGCCTTCGTGGAGCCAATTGTGTTCCACCCGATTGTACTAGTTAACGCTCTCAAGGGTAGCCTGGATTTTCTGGTTGGGAAGAAAAGTTGGGGTGAAATGAAACGGAAAGGATTTGCTAAACAAGAACCGGAATCAGCTAAGAAAGTAGCTAGTTGATATAAAACAATAACCACAGAAATGCCTGAAACACCACAATATCGCAATATCGTAGACCAGCAGCTGTCTAAGTTAGTAGAGGGAGACTTACTGTTTAAAAGTGAACTGGTCAGTGTATATTCCAGGTATATGCAGGATATACCCGAAGAGTTCGCCCAGCTAATTAATGAGAAAGATACTAAGGGTTTAGCTTTACTCGATCATAAGCATAAAACAACCTACCAAGTGTTAGCACTGCAACAACTAGCTACGGTATTCGAGCAAACTCGGAGTACTTTGGAGGATCAACTCTATGATGATGAGGTACTGGATAATTATGTCATAAAAGTTAATACCATTTGTGAAACTACACTTTTGCAATTGCGGGAGTTGCAATAACGTAACCCTTTATGCTTTAATATTTCCAATCTTCTCTGATGAAGCCCTGGTAGATGAGGCACCCGATAAGTATGATCACAAAAAGTACATTAAACCAACCCTGTACCGGAAAGAAAATAAGCAAACCCAGTAGCACCAATAGATTAACAACAGTGATCTGAACGTGCGGAAAATCAAAGCCACGAACCACCCAGTGATCATGTTTTACCAAAGGCAACAGGGTGGCTGCCATGAATAATCCACCCATAATGTGGAGGATAATCTTCATGGCAAAACGGTAATTTGGTTTTGGTTGTTAGCTAATCGTATCAAAACCCGTATAGGGCACCAGTACTTTCGGCACCTTAACTCCTTCTGGTTGTTGATTGTTTTCTAAGATAGCCGCTACAATGCGGGGCAACGCTAAGGCACTTCCGTTGAGTGTATGAAGCAGTTGAGTCTTGTTGTCCTGATTCTTGTAGCGCAATTTTAGCCGGTTGGCCTGATACGTTTCGAAGTTACTAACTGAACTTACTTCTAGCCACATTTGCTGAGCGGCGGAGTAAACCTCCATATCGTAAGTAAGGGCTGATGTAAAGCCCATGTCGCCTGCGCATAGCTTTAGCACTCGATAGGGAAGCTCCAGTTGCTCGAGCAGTTGGCGCACATGCAGTGCCATCTCTTCCAGAGCGGTGTAGGAATGGTGCGGATGCTGTATCTGTACAATTTCAACCTTATCAAACTGGTGCAAACGGTTAAGACCGCGCACGTGGGCTCCCCAAGAGCCAGCCTCGCGCCGGAAACAAGGTGTATAACCTGATTTTTTCACCGGTAAGTCACTTTCTCTGAGAATTACGTCACGGTACAAATTGGTAATGGGTACTTCGGCCGTTGGAATAAGATAGAGTTTTTGGTCTACCACTTCATACATTTGACCTTCTTTATCGGGTAGCTGCCCGGTTCCATAACCAGAGTCTTCGTTCACCAACAGAGGCGGTTGCACTTCTTCATAACCTGCCTTACGAGCTTCATCCAGAAAAAAGTTGACTAACGCCCGCTGAAGCTGAGCGCCTTTCCCTTTGTATACCGGAAATCCGGCTCCCGATATTTTATTCCCCAGCGTAAAATCGATAATATCATATTTCTCAATGAGCTCCCAATGGGACAATGCTTCTTGCGATAATTTAGGTAACTCCCCGTATTCGTAGACCACCTCATTGTCTTCTGCACTTTTGCCTTCAGGCACACTAGGGTGAGGCAAATTAGGAATATTATAGAGCGCTTGCTGTAGTTGTTCTTCGTATCCTCGTAACGCTTCAGAAAGTGTTTTGGAACTATTCTTGAGTTCTGCCGTTTGTTCCTTTGTAGACTCTGCCTCTTCGCGCTTTCCTTCTTTCATGAGTTGACCAATTTGACGGGACAGGTTCTTTGACTTGGCCAGGGTGTCGTCTAGTTCAGCTTGGGTCTCTCGACGGTGTCGGTCTAATGTTATTACTTGATCAGTAATAGCCTGAGCATCAGCGAGTCCTCGTTTTTTTAGGCCAGCTACAGTTGACTCCTGATTATTTACAATAGTTGATATTGACAGCATAAAACAGATAACTTAACAGCAGCGAAGTACGATAAAATGAAGTAGAAATGAAAAGGTGAAGTAAGATAAGTCTAAGGGCTTTAAAAAACACTCTGATTGCTTGACAAATAGCCGTTGAACCTATATTATTGCATTAACAAATCAGGAAAAGCAAAGCATCTTTGCTTCCACTCCATATCATTGCGCTGCATTATCCTTTAGTATCCACTTTATTTGACTAACACTCTTAGCATTCAGCCCCATGGCTGGATCTCCAAATTTTTAGCATTACGTATTCCAATTTATGTACAACATTGATGAATTACAGGTCCGCCTGCTTTCCGAGTTAAGGGAGATAGCGGAACAGATGGGATTATCTAACTACAAAAAGCTTAACAAGACAGATCTTATCTACAAAATTCTGGATCAGCAAGCGATCCTCCCCGAAGACCAGCTTCCACAAAAGAGGGAAGCTCCTGCCAGCCAGGAAGCCCCAGATTCTTCTTCGGAAACTTCTGACAACAGCAAATCAACACCTCCTCCAAAAAAAGAAGGTAAGCCCAAGCGGCGACGCCCAAAAAAGCAAAAAGAAGCAACTGCAGAATCTGACACCAATTCCGAGCAGAAACCGGTTGAGCATGCTTCTGACGCTGGTAATAATTCCAAATCTAAAGAAAACTCGTCTAAGGGTAACTCTACGCAGCGAAAGCGCAAGCGAGTAAACGTGACCGAAACCGAGAATAGCGGACTTGAAGAAGCATCAACCAGCACTAACGATTTGCTAGACTCCTTTGATATTGAGATTGACGAACCAGCCGAAAAAGCTCAGCCTGATCAATCCTCAAAAGACGACCGAAATAATGACTCTTCCCGCAAAGATCGCGACCAGCGTGATAACCGCGACCAGCGCGACAATCGTAATAAAAAGCGGCACGAAGAGAAGAAGCAACCACAGACTGTACCAATTAAAGAATTTGACGGAGCTATTGAGAATGAGGGGGTGCTGGAGATTATGCAGGATGGCTACGGCTTTCTTCGATCTTCCGACTATCATTATCTAGCCAGTCCGGACGATATTTACGTTTCTCCTTCTCAGATTAAGCTGTTCGGTCTGAAAACCGGTGACACCGTACACGGGCAGATACGCCCACCTAAGGAAGGTGAGAAATACTTCGCTCTACTACGGGTAGAATCCGTAAACGGAAAGACCACCGAAGACATACGCGACCGGGTTCCGTTTGAATACTTAACTCCTCTCTTCCCCGAAGAGCGGCTGAACCTATCAACCAAAGCGGGCTACTATTCTACCCGTATTCTGGATTTGTTCTCCCCTATCGGCAAAGGGCAGCGCGGAATGATTGTTTCGCAGCCTAAGTCGGGGAAAACCGTGCTACTGAAAGAAATAGCTAACGCCATTGCCGAGAATCACCCGGAAGTCTACCTGATTATTCTGCTGATTGATGAACGTCCGGAGGAAGTAACCGATATGGCCCGCTCGGTAAAAGCTGAGGTAGTTGCTTCTACCTTCGATGAGCAGGCAGAGAAGCACGTAAAGGTAGCTAGCATTGTTCTGGAGAAAGCTAAACGCATGGTTGAGTCCGGCCACGATGTGGTTATTCTGCTCGATTCTATTACCCGATTAGCTCGAGCTCATAATACCACCGTGCCTTCTTCCGGTAAGATATTATCCGGAGGGGTTGACGCTAATGCATTACATAAACCCAAGCGCTTCTTTGGAGCAGCCCGTAACGTAGAAAACGGTGGGTCGCTGACCATCATTGCCACTGCCCTCATTGAAACTGGCTCTAAAATGGACGAAGTAATCTTTGAGGAGTTCAAGGGAACGGGTAATATGGAACTTCAGCTGGATCGCAAGCTATCCAATAAGCGAATCTACCCAGCCATCGATGTACCTGCTTCCGGTACCCGCCGCGAAGATTTACTGATGGACAAAGAGGAATTATCGCGCGTCTGGATTCTGCGTAAGCTGATGTCCGACATGACTTCCAACGAAGCTATTGAGTTCTTGCTATCCCGTATGAAAGGAACGCAGAATAACGAGGAGTTCCTGATTTCTATGAACGGGTAGTCTGTGTCCTCTTTCTAGAAGAAACTGAAGCCAGCTTTAGCGCTGGCTTTTTTTATGCCTAGCCTGCAGTGGTACCATCCACAAAATCCTGAAGATAGCAATAGTTCTCCGTCAATTTTCCATTCTCCGTAATTGTGGCCCGAGCAATCACTCCGTCCTGATCCTTTTCTAATAAATGAGGCAGAACTTCCGCTAGTAGCGCATCTCCAAATGCCTGGGAAGCATCGCGGGGTAGTTCTGAGGGTAGATTATCAATCGCCATCACCGAGATCAAATTCTGATTCTGGTAAGGAGTACTTACAACTTCATCTTTCCAAGGATCATAGTCATAAACCGGATCATCCATCGTTGAGGGCTGCTTAGTTGATGGTATTGAACCCTCAATATCGCAGGTAATATCGGCAATCACCTTTAGTTTAAAATCTTCTTGTAGCATCTCTTCTCGACTGAATAGCACCGGTGAATTGGAATCCCAGTAAGCCCCGGCAATTAGTAGATCGGTTTCACGGGCAAAAGGCAAAAACCCGGGAACAAACTGTTCGGGATGATTGAAAAAATCCTCCTTATGGAAAGGAGATCCGTCCTTTTTCCGGTTATACTGGGTTACCTCCAACTGGGTATAAACTGGTTTTTCATAATGATACTTGAGATATTCACTGGCTTCTACCCGGCGAATACCCACTTCGTTCAGTACTTCCGCAGCACCATTGGCAACTCGTCCGGTTCCGGTAATCGCAATTTTAACAGCCGGTAGCTTAATTTTGGGGTATTCGGTCCGTAAATCAGCCAGATCAAAACAGTCTTTGGCCCGACAAATATCGTACAGACCAAACTTCTTCCCGAACGTATACAGTCCGTTATAAGCGCCAACAATACCAGCAAAGCGCCCGAAGGCCACCACCCGTTGGTTTTTCTGATCGGTTAGGCGTTCGTAGTCAATCAAGCGAATTTTTTTGTTCAGAATGGCTCGTAGCAATCCTCGGTTGTAAGCCTGCTTTTTAATGGTATGGGAGAAGAACAAATAGGTCTTATTGGGAATTAATTTATCAATGGGCACTTCCTTTACTCCCATTAGAATATCTGCCCCCTGTACCGACTCAACTACCGGAATGTTGGCTTGCTGGTACTCCTCATTGGGAAAGCAGCGAAGTGCACTATTCTGGCAAATGACTTCTACTCCAAATTTTTCCTGCGCCAGTGCGGCCTGGTCAGGTGTTAGAGGTACTCGGTGATCTACCGGAACTTTTTCTTCCCGAATCAATACAATAGTCGTTTTATCCATAGTGACATCTAATTAATACAAATTGTAGTTGACAACGATCAGGTGTGACCGTAGTCGCGTAGAAACGCTTGTAAAGAACTAACGCTGGCCTAAAAAATCGAGGGTGAAGGTACGGAAAAGTTTATAAACACTTACTCATTTGCACCTGCTGACAGATCAAAATAATTTTATGTTTGAGATTCAGCTAGTTCGGTCGATGGCTTCAGGAAAATCGCAGCTGCTCGTTTCAATCCATCTTAAGAATCCCTAAATTGCACGAATGGAAAAATTCGTTGTCTCGGCTCGGAAATATCGTCCGACGGGTTTTGAACAGGTTGTCGGACAAGAACACATCACTACCACCCTACAGAACGCCATTGACCAGGATCATCTGGCACAGGCACTACTATTTTGTGGTCCGCGAGGGGTAGGAAAAACAACCTGTGCCCGAATTGTAGCCCGCAAGATCAACGGATTTGACGAAGAGTCTTCGGCTAATGCTCTGAATATCTACGAACTAGATGCTGCCTCCAATAACTCGGTGGAGGATATTCGTAACCTAATTGATCAGGTCCGATACCCGCCCCAGCAGGGGAAATTCAAGGTGTACATTATTGATGAGGTACACATGCTCTCTAACCAGGCATTTAATGCCTTTCTCAAAACATTAGAAGAACCACCACCCTACGCTATCTTTATTCTGGCTACTACCGAAAAACACAAGGTAATCCCCACCATTCTCTCCCGCTGCCAGATCTATGATTTTAACCGGATTCAGATTGAAGACATTGTTTGTCACTTGCACAAGATTGCCGAGCGGGAGGGAATAGCAACCGAAGAGGAAGCTTTAACCCTAATTGCCCAGAAGGCCGACGGAGCCTTGCGCGACGCTCTTTCTATTTTTGATCTGATTGTTACGTTTTCTTCCGACCGTAAGGTTACCTACCGAGAAACTATCGAGAATCTGCACGTGCTAGATTACGACTACTACTTTCAGATTGTAGACTTGCTGCTGGAGCAGAAACTGCCTCAGGTGTTACTTTTATTTGATGATATTTTACGGCAGGGGTTTGACGGACACAATTTTGTTGTTGGACTAAACGAGCACCTACGGAATGTACTAGTCTGTAAAGATGCCGCTACACTAGCTTTACTTCAGGTATCGGCCAGTGTGCAAAATCGTTATCAGCAGCAAGCCAAAAAAACCCCACTTTCCTTCTTACTTACTGCCATGAACCTGGCTGGGCAGTGCGATCTACAGTACAAGAACTGTAAGAACCAGCGCCTGCACGTAGAACTAGCTCTTATGAAAATGGCCTACATTGAATCGGCGGTGCAGTTAGCCCAGCAGAATGTAGGAGAACCTGGGGAGAGCGTCAAAAAAAAAGTAACCGAATCGACTGAAAACAGGACCGAAAGCCCCTCTCACGAACATATCAATGGCTCCTCTGATAGCCCACCGGTAAGTACTCCCCGAGTGTCTACGTCCGTTGGTCAGTTGCAAAGTACCATACGCATTCCTAAGCTGGGCCAACCCCGTCCTCAGTCGGCACCTAACGGCAACGGCTCCGTTTCCGAGATGGAAGCTGTTACAGTAGAAGAGCCCCTTGTTTCTACTACTGCTGCCAACGAGCCTATCAATCTAACTCAGTTGCGAGAAGTATGGGAGGAGTTCACCGAAGAACGCCGGGCATTAGGAAAAGAAACTGAATATATCCTTCTTAATCAGACTGTAAATTTGAAGGAAGATGGAGTGACTATTCCGCTGACGTTTATGAGTACAATCCAGCAGGACCAGTTCGACAGCGTCCGAGCCGAGTTGCTGCAGCGGCTTCGGCGGCGTTTAAAGAATTCTGAAATTGATGTAGAAACCACCGTAGATGTGGAAGAGCGGAATCGCCGCCCTTATACTCCGTCTGAAAAGCTTAACTACCTCAGCGAAAAGTATCCTTTGCTTCAGGAGCTTACTCAGCGCCTAGGGCTAGATCCCGATTATTGAGACTGAAGATCCTGACGAACTGCCTCTAGATCGTCCTGTGTGAGCGGCTTAGTAATGTATTTAATAACTGCCTTATTAGTAATAATCTTATCAACATCTCTCCGGTCTTCGGAGCTAGACAGAATAATTACCCTTGATTTTTCCTGAATGTCCGTGGGTAGGGTTTCAAACTCATATAGGAACATAAATCCATCCATGATAGGCATGTTTATGTCCAGAAAGATCAGATCAGGAATATCATTAGGTGACTGGGCGTGCTCCTGCAGATAATCTAGTGCCTGCTGTCCCGAGCTTTTGACAACAACGCGTTGGGCAAACTCCGTTAGCTCAATTACCCGCCGACTAATAAAGTTATCGGTGTCGTTATCATCAATAAGTAGCACAAGATCAATCATCCGCTAAGCTGTTCAGTCTTGACAAGTTTGTGGTTAAAATTCAGGTATAAAGTTCCAATTATATTTCTCAAATAAAAAGCGGGATTCTGGGAATAATAAGTTCAAGTAAGGTTTTATACTAAAATAGTACTTGATATAAGGGAAAATGAATTTCTATTAGTTTGGGGAGGCTACCCGTAACCGCTCACCAACCTTCAGCGTAAAGTTTTCTTTCTCATTCCACTCCATCAGTTCTCTTAAAGAAATGCTGTACTCCTGAGCAATTTGGTACATTGTTTCACCGGCTCTCACCTCGTGGTAGCCCACTGGGATAGACGTAGCAGTTTCTGAGTTTGGAATGCGTAGTTGCTGCTCAACCTGTAGTGACTCATACACCGAAATTTTATTATACCCAGCGAGTTCGGCCGCGCTTAAACCGTATTTTTTGGCAATACTGTACAGCGTTTCTTGAGCGGCTACTGTATGATAAGAGACATCTTTTAAATCATCTTGCCCCAAATCTATTTTCTTTTGGCTACGGTCATTAGTCTCTTCAGAAGGTAAATTGCGCCAGGCCCGCTCCGAAGCCGAAGTATCAACGGTACCCTCATCTACTTCAGCACTAGCGGAGGTTGCTATCGTGGCAGTTTGAGCCGAAGCTACCGATGGCTGGTTGGTGGGCTGCTGCATCGGCTTTCGGTACTCTACTGGAATTGTAGCCGGACGAATATAACGTAACCAAAGTACCCGGTTGGCTTCCAATGGCTTTTCTTCTTTCAGGCGATTGTTACGAAGCAGTTTCTTTAGCTTAATACCGAAGCGTTGCGATACATCCCACCAGGTTTCACCCGGCTCGGCTACGTGGTATCGGGCCGGGGCCCGGTTTCGCTTAGGTCTGATATAATAGGGTTGTCCCGGCACAATCTCCGCCTGCCGATGGGTAAGGTCGTTGTATTTGATCAGCCGACTAGGTGGTATTCCAGCCCGGCGAGCAAGTTGTTTTACATCCTCTCCTTCCTGCGCAATAATGCCCGATACCCCGTTTACGCGTAATTGCTTTTGGCCAAACCACTGTCGAGTGCCAATAGCCGGGAAAGCTGCTGAATTGAGCACTTCTCCTTCTAACACTGAACTGGTTGGGTCTTTTGTATTTTTAGGTGCTGTTTGGTTTTCGGGCTGCGTATTTTCAGCAATGGGTGGCTGACGTGAGCGCCCGCTGAAGTCGGGTATGATTACTGGATAGGTTTTATCTTCAGGAACCCGCTTCTGCTTAAGCCAACGGTTGTATGGCTCCAAGTCCTCTTCAGTTACCGAAAATTTGGTGGCTATCTCGCGTAGCGTTTGTCCCCCTCCATACTCGTACACAGAAAGCTGTACGGGCGGATTCGGATTTTTTCCGATAGCTCCTTCAAAAGCAATTTTGTGAGATAAGTACTTTAGAATATACCAGTGTGCTCGCCCGTCGAGCCGCATTACTTTCCTACCGTTAAACCGCTTATCAGCTTTTTTCAGGGCTCCGCCCGGCCCCTCGTAGTAGGCCATTAGAGCGTGTAACCAGTTATCGAAAAAAGCATTGTTGTTTTTGAAGTAGCGAGCTGCCCCCCGGGTAGCCATAATAATATTCATGCGCTCGTCTACCACACTGTTGATCGTAAGCCCTACCTCTGTAGCCGAAGGAACCTTAAATTGCCAATAACCTACTGCGTTAGAACTGGATATGGCATCGCCTACGAGTGCACTCTCCTGAATTACCAGGTACTTAATATCTTCGGGCACGTTCTCTTCCCGCAGCACTTCTTCAATTAGCGGAAAGTAAGCGTCTACACGATCTACTTTGGCATTGAAGTACTTTTCGTAGCGGGTGAGAGCATCCACGTCGGTTTGCACTTTTTTGCGGGCATCGGCGGTTAGCTCCAGCCGCATATCGGCAAAAGATATGTTTTCCGGCACCTTGGGCGAATGCGTCCCGGACGAGCGCGTCTCGGACGATTGCGCCCCGGCTACCGAAATAACTATGAGAATGATACAAACTAATAATGCTGATTTTCTTACGAGCATCATTACTAATTATTTAATAATCTAACGCAAAGTGAAAAGACAAATAGGTTAATTGTTAGGCACTACTTATTGCTTACGTACAATCATCAGGCCATCGCGTACTGGTAACAGAACGTTTTCTACCCGGGAATCTTGCTGAACGTAACGATTGAAATCGATCAGCGCCTGAGTTTTAGCATCTGTCTTTATAGAAAACTGATTATCCTTTTTTCCGGCCAACACCTTTCCGTGCCACAACACATTGTCGGCCACGATAAATCCACCGGAAAGCACTTTATCGAAAATCATCTGGTAATACTTCAGATAGCTGACTTTGTCGGCATCAATAAATACTAGGTCAAAGGTTTCGTCTATTGTCGGAATCAATTCGGTAGCATCCCCTATCATCGGGGTGATTACCTCTGATAGTCTGGCCCGCTGAATGTAACGCTGCACCATACCGCTCAACTCTTCGTTGACGTCCAATGTAATCAACTTGCCGCCTTCCGGTAAGGCTGAAGCCATCCAGATGGCTGAGTAGCCCGTGAATGTACCAATTTCCAGGATTCGCTGGGGCCGGATCATAGCAACCAGCATGGCCAGTACGCTTCCCTGAATGGGTCCGGAAAGCATCTGAGGCATTAGTACTTTCAGGTGAGTTTCCCGCCTCAGTTCTTGCAGCAGATCCGATTCTGGCGTACTATGGCTCTCAACGTACTCTTCAATATCAGACGGCAATAACCTCATATTCTACAAGGCTACGACAATCTGGGAGGATGAGCAATGAAGAGAGTTACAATAAACTTAGTTTGTTATGCATGCATAATAAAATTCAGTATATTTGCGCTGCTATGAAGAAAGAAGAGACTGTAGATTACAATATTAAGACCTCTTGGCATGCCATCTACCGCATGTATAACCAAAAAGCCCTGAGAGACGATTTCACCACCTCTATCGGCTACGTGCTCCTAAACATTGATTCTAAAGAAGGAACCCCTGCTACCAAAATTGCCCCCCTGATTGGCCTGGAATCACGTAGCCTGACCCGGATGCTCAAGAATATGGAAGAGAAAGGACTGATTGTGAAACAGCCCGATCCTAACGACCGACGCTCAGTGCGAATCGTCCTCACTGAATTAGGCCGAGAGAAAAAAGAAATATCCCGAAAAACCGTACTGGACTTCAACAATACGGTACGCGAAATGGTACCCGAACATAAAATCAATATTTTTTTTGAAGTAATTAATGAGATAAACAAAATTGTAGAAGAAGAAATAAATCCACCTGTTGTAACCACCACACCATGAAGAAATACAACATTACCAAGGTAGCCGTGCTCGGTTCAGGGGTGATGGGCTCCCGCATTGCTTGTCACTTTGCCAATATCGGCGTAGAAGCCCTATTGCTCGACATTGTTCCCCGCGAACTAACTGAGGCGGAAGGAAAAAAAGGGCTAACGCTGGAAAGTCCGCAAGTACGTAATCGTATTGTGACCGAATCTTTCCAGAAAGCAGTAAAATCTAAACCTGCTCCACTTTACCATAAATCATTTGCTGACCGGGTTACACTCGGTAATTTTGATGATGATCTAAGCAAGATTGCTGACTACGATTGGGTAATTGAGGTAGTTGTTGAGCGACTGGATATTAAAAAACAACTGTTTGATAAAGTAGAGCAGTTCCGTAAGCCGGGAACGCTAATTACCTCCAATACTTCGGGTATTCCGATTAATATGATGTTGGAAGGGCGTAGTGAAGATTTTCAGAAGCACTTCTGCGGTACGCACTTCTTTAATCCTCCCCGCTATTTGCGTTTGCTGGAGATTATTCCATCGCAAAAAACTGACCCAGAGATTATCGATTTTCTGATGCGCTACGGTGACTTGTACTTAGGTAAAGAAACCGTACTCTGTAAGGATACTCCGGCTTTCATTGCCAACCGTATCGGCGTGTACAGCATTCTGTCTACGATGCATACTGTTGAAAAAGTAGGGCTGACCGTAGGCGAGGTAGATAGTTTGACTGGCCCACTGATCGGTCGCCCCAAATCTGCCACCTTCCGCACTATGGATGTGGTTGGCTTAGATACGACCGTGAACGTAGCCAATAACCTATTCGGAGTACTCAAGCAGGACGAAGCCCGTGATATGTTCCAACTACCGGGCATTATGAAAAATCTCTACGACCGTAAGTGGCTGGGCGATAAAACTGGACAGGGTTACTACAAGAAGATCAAGGATGAAAAAGGCAAGTCCGTTATTCAAGAATTGAGTCTGGAAACCTACGAGTACGGTGATCGTACCAAAGCCAAGTTTCCTTCCCTGGAAATGGCCAAGCCTAAAGATGATCTAAAGGAACGACTAAAGATTTTAGTAAGTGCCCCGGATAAAGCGGGTGAATTTTATCGAGCGCACTTCTACGATACCTTCAAGTACTGCTCTAACCGTATCCCCGAAATTGCGGACGAACTCTACCGCATTGATCAGGCGGTATGCGCCGGCTTCGGCTGGGAGTACGGCCCCTTCGAGACTTGGGATATGCTGGGGGTGAAAAAGACACTGGAGAAAATGGAAGAAGCCGGTTATAAGCCGAACCAGTGGGTGTACGACATGCTGGAAAGCGGAGCGGAAAGCTTCTACAAAGCCGAAAACGGGAAACGGCTGTACTACGATATCGAGAGCAAGTCCTACCAGGTAATTCCAGGAACCGATGAATTTGTGCTACTGGATACACTGCGGGAAAACAAAGTGCTGTGGAGCAGCGACGGAGCCACCATTCTTGATTTGGGCGACGGCATCCTGAACGTAGAGTTTCACACCAAAATGAATACATTGGGCAACGATCCGGTAGAAGCCATTAATCGTGCCATTGATATGGCCGAAAAAGACTACGTAGGCGTAGTGATCGGTAACGAAGGCCAGAACTTCTCGGCGGGAGCAAACCTGGCCATGCTGTTTATGTACGCAATTGAGCAAGAGTTTGATGAAGTGGATATGATGATCCGGCAGTTTCAGCGCACCATGATGCGGGCTCGCTACTCTTCTGTTCCGGTAGTAGTGGCTCCCCACGGTTTGGCGCTGGGTGGAGGTTGCGAGCTTACCTTGCATGCCGACCGCGTACAAGCTGCGGCCGAAACCTACACTGGCTTGGTAGAAGTAGGCGTAGGGCTCATCCCTGCCGGAGGTGGAACCAAAGAAATGACCCTGCGGGTATCCGACAGTATTGAAGCCGGAGACGTGGAGCTAAACGCCCTGCAAAATACCTTTATGAACATTGCTACTGCCAAGGTATCTACTTCAGCCCAAGAAGCCATGGACTTGCACTACCTACGTGACCGAGACCGGATTAGCCTTAATAAATCGCGCCTACTGGCGGATGCTAAAGAAGCAGCTTTATCGCTGGCTGAACAAGGTTACACTCAACCTACTCAGCGCAAGGATATTAAAGTACAGGGTAAAGGCGGTATGGCACTCTTCCTGGCTGGCATCTACGGTATGCGGCAGGGCCATTACATCTCGGATCACGATCAGAAAATTGCCGAAAAGATTGCCTACGTGATGTGCGGTGGTGAACTATCCTACCCGCAAATGGTATCGGAACAGTACCTACTGGATTTAGAACGGGAAGCTTTCCTCTCCCTTTCCGGAGAAAAGAAAACCCTGGAACGCATCCAGTCACTGCTACAAGGCGGTAAGCCCCTCCGAAACTAGCGAACGTCCATTAAACGCTAACTTCGAAACCGATGCTCGCAAGAGTATCGGTTTTTATTTAAAGGGCTTTATCTAGCATGGCATAACACAATGATTTTTACGTAAATATTGTTATAATAAGGTTGTCGGAAGACAGAAAGTGTAATATGAATTCAATTTATTCTTAGCTTTACACGAAGCAACCTAGAGATGAATCAAGCACTACTTACCCGATTATTTAGATCAATTGAAGGCGATCAGAATGACACTCTGATAAAGGTCGCTTATAGCATCATAGAGAACGAAAGAAAGAAAGGGCATACTAAGCTAGCGGATAAACTTGATACTATCATACAGGGTAATATAGCAAAATCGAAGAAATCTGAGCCAACGCTAAAATTAGCAAAAGTCGGATCATCCAGCGACAGTATCTATAAAATTCCGGTAGATAGAAGGTATCGCTTACCATTAGCAACTCACATAGAAAATGAGCACCTTCGACATGAAATGGTGCTTTCCCCTAATGTCGAAGATAAAATTCTTCGTATTGAAAAAGAGTACCTAGCTAGAGAACGACTGGCTCATCATGGCCTGAAGCCTCGTAAGAAAATTTTGTTCTATGGTTCATCAGGCTGTGGAAAAAGCATGGCTGCCGAGCGCATTGCTCGAGATTTAGGATTACCATTCTACAGGGTTCGGTTTGACTCGGTTATTTCTTCTTATCTAGGCGAGTCGGCATCTAATATATTCAAACTATTTGAAAGTATTGAGGACTATCCCTGTGTCCTATTGCTAGATGAATTTGATATGATAGGAAAGCAAAGAGATGCTAATATTAACGATCCAGGAGAAATTCATCGAATCGTGAATATACTGCTTGGATTACTTGAAGAATATGACGGTGAGGGCATTTTGATAGCAACTACTAATTTGGAGGGTAGTTTAGACAAAGCACTGTTTAGAAGATTTGATGACTTCATAGAATTTCCAAAACCTACTGAAAAAGAGATTGTAGAAATTCTGAAAATTTCTTTTTCTGCTCTAAAGCTCAATAGCAAAGTTCATTTGAAAGACTACGCAAAAGAAATGATAGGGATGTCATATGCTATTATCGTCAAGATAGCTAATGATGCTGCTAAGAAAGCAATAATTAGTTCACGTGAAGAAATCTCTGTTGAAGACTTGAATATGGCTTTAGAGGAAAATAGAGCCATAAACAGGTAATACATGGAGCAATTTCCGCATTTAAATTTTGTCCAGAAAGTAACAGGTAAACCTCGGTTTCCAGGCGGTGGAAAACCGCATCCCTCAACTCAGCATAATAGGGAAAATCGGCAGCAGCATAGTAATAGACTTTCTAACAAGACAAATAATGTCAAATCTACCTGGGATCAGGACTATAGCCAAAGAGAAAGTTTAGATCTTGCACCTTTAGACGACGAAATTGTACCAGTATTTCTGCAATTAAACCCAAGCCTCCTAAACAACGCATCGCTTGACTTACATGCTTTTGGTATAGAAATCATTTCGGAAGAAGATGATGGATATATAATTGGTGCTTCTTTAGATAAACTCAGATCATTAGAAGATAAAATAAAGGGCTTTGTTACAAAGGAACATAATACTGGGAAGATTGCCGATTTATGGAATATTATAGATGGTGATAGGCAAGGATGGAAACCAGAACGTATATTATCTGAAGAACTCTACGCAAAATGGGCTAGCATACAGGATACTAAGCAGTATAAAGTAGAGGTGAGTATTGCTTTTGATAGACCAATAAGTGAAGAACCAGACCCTACCAAGCGCGGAGGCGAAAAACGTTTAGAAAAATACCAGCAAAAGCTAATAGAGAGAGATGAGTTGCTCTTGGAAAGACAAAATCATTTTGAGCATTTTATCGCTCACTATGAAGGTGAAATTACTAGTTCAATTATTGACTTAGAGGACAGTTTTGGGTGTGAGGTATTGATAAATGGAAAAGGGCTAAAAGACTTAGTTTTTAATTATCCTTTTGTTTTTGAGGTTGTAGAAGTGGAAGAAGTTGGTGGCGTAGAAGGCGAAGATATCGACCCTTCCGAATCAGATACAGAAGTTTTACCACCAGATGGCGATGCACCAGAAGTGGGTGTGATTGATAGTGGTATCATGGAAAGCCATAGGTATATCTCTGCTGCTATCAACAGCTCTAACTCCAAATCTTACATAGATGGTGAGCCTTCTACAGCCGATTTAGTAAAGGGAGGTGGCCACGGAACAAAGGTAGCGGGTGCTATTTTATATCCTTATGGTGTATCAAATCTTGAATCGCCTTACCAAATACCTTGTTTTGTAAGAAACTTAAAGGTATTGGATAAGCAGAATAGTTTAATCAATCGCTATCCAGCCGAATTAATGCAGCTAGTTGTCGATGACAATCCAGATTGCTTCATTTTCAACTTATCAATTAATTCTAGAGCACCCTATAGAACAAAACATATGTCTACTTGGGCTGCAGTGATAGATAATCTAAGCCATGAAAGAGATATTCTCTTCATAATCTCTACTGGAAACATACCACGAGATGTTATTCAGTATTATCTTACGAATGAGCATGAGTATCCAGAATATCTACACGAATCTAATTGCCGTTTGGCAAATCCAGCACAAAGTAGCTTCGCACTAACAGTTGGTTCTATCAATCATGCCGCATTCGATGATGAGTTTTGGGAGTCATTAGGAGGTGAAGGAGATATTTCTGCTTTTTCTAGAATCGGAACTGGTATTTGGGGGGCGGTCAAACCGGATGTGGTAGAATATGGCGGAGGATTTACTGTATCAAAAAATGGTCATCACCGAGTAAAAGAAGTTCAGGATATTGCGCCAGAACTAATCCGTTCTACTCTCGACGGAGGTAGCGCTTACGGAAGAGATACTGTAGGTACCTCTTTCGCTGCACCTAAGGTTGCTCATATGGTTGCCCAACTAAGGAAATTATATCCAGAGGAAAATGCTAATTTACTACGGGCTCTAGTAGTGCAGGGTGCAAGATTACCTAGTAACCATTTCCTAGATCCATCAGTAGAAAGTATTCGCTATTTTGGTTACGGTCTTCCATCGCTTGAGCGAGTTACTAGCAATACGGAACAACGAATTACCTTTTACAATACGGGTCAATTAAAGGCAGAAGAGGGACACATATATTCCTTAAAAATTCCAGAAGAGTTGCGGAACCCAGCCCTCGAGTATGAGATTCTTATAGAAGTTACGCTTGCTTATTCGGCCAAAGTGAGAAGAACACGTCAAAAAACGAAATCTTATTTATCAACTTGGTTAGATTGGACAACTTCAAAGCTAGAAGAAACTTTTGATAGTTTCCGAAATTATGCACTTAGAGAAATAGCAGGAAATCAAACAGAGTATGATAAAAAAGGCAGAAAAGGTTTAAGCGGATTTAACTGGAAAATTCGGGATAGAGTCGATTGGGGAGAAGTAGAAGGAATAAATCGCAATAATAGCACCGTTCAGAAAGATTGGGCAATCCTATCTGCATACGAGCTTCCAGAGGAAATAGGTTTCGCCGTAAGAGCACATAAGGGATGGGATAAAAACAAAGAAGAGGTACCATACGCATTAGTGGTATCCATAGAAGTGCTAGATGAAAGTATTTCAATCTACGAACCTGTAAGAATAGAGAATGAAGTTGAAATACCGATAAGGACTTAATATTAAAAAACTAATCGATTTGCTTATAGCTCCTTCAATTGATACAGCGCATATATAAGAATTTTTGACTCAGAACACAATTAAAAATAGCCAGTTGACTAACACCCTCCCTTTTCTAACAGATTCTCGTATTTTTGCGCTTTAGCAGAAAGGACTAACCTCTTGGATAAAACAATTCGGGTATTTGCTCCGGCCACGGTGGCCAACGTGGCTTGTGGCTTCGACATCATGGGATTTGCTATTGACAATCCTGGTGACGAAGTGGTCATGCAATTGTGCGAGAAGTCTGGAGTAGTAATCAAACGAATTATCGGGGATGCAGGCAAGCTACCGCTTGATCCGGACAAGAATACCGTCAGCATTGTGGTGAAACAACTACTGGAACAGGTACAATCGGACTACGGAGTAGAAATTACGCTGTACAAGAATATGCCGCTGGGTAGCGGGTTAGGTTCCAGTGCGGCCAGTGCTGTAGCCGGTCTGCACGCAGCTAACGAACTACTATTGCGCCACGATCCGGAAAAAGCCATCCGCCGTCGGGAAGATTTGCTTCCGTTTGCCATGGAGGGTGAGCGCCTAGCCTGCGGTTCGGCCCACGCTGATAATGTGGCTCCGGCACTACTAGGCGGGTTTGTACTCGTCCGTAGCTACGACCCACTGGATGAGATTGAGAAGTTTACTTTCCCCGAGATTGCGTTTCAGGTAGCAGTTA
>CAKZYJ010000419.1 GCA_937884755.1 uncultured Flammeovirgaceae bacterium | reverse complement strand
CGGGCATAGAAAACCACGAAGACCATGGGCATGAGTACCAGGCGTTGTGGCTAGATCGAACCTTATCTTCGCCAACCCCTACCCACTTTTCTGCCCTCTGGGAAGACATGGTCATTTTCAACGATGGGGATGGCTCTATTTTGCATATTGAGGAACGACGTTTGGAGTTTGACGGATACTCACCTACCCCAATTGCCGTTGCTGACCAGCATCATGGCGCAGCCGTAAAAATGGACCACGGACTATTTGCTGTCACTTTTCGTGATCAAGCCTTGGATGATGTTCTTCCTCAAATGATCAAACTAGTAGATGATCAGGGACAGATACAGGCAGAAAACAATGAAGTACAGGTAGGTCGTATCCACGGTAATGCCTCCAACGGTGAATATGCCGCCTTTGGATCTACCGATGGTATTTTACTCGCCAACACGAGCAACGAAATATCCCTCATCCCTAATATTGAGGGACTCAACGCCGAAAGCGGTAACTGGATAGGTACTTTGAGAGGTCATGATAATGTGGACGTATTCTACGGCTGGGCGCGTAGTCTGGGAATCTATCGTATTGATCCTGTGGCTGGAACCATGACTTCATTATATGCAGGCGATGATGTAAAAAGCTTATTCTTCTCTCAAAAAGGCGAGTACCTGATCTTACACAAAACCAATGATGACATTATTGTCTACGATGCGCACGACGGCGATAAGATGACCGAAGCCCCTGTAAGCCTCGCCCATGATGCCAATGCCTACAATGCCCGGAAAGGCTACAAGACTGAAGTAGAAGCACTTAGGGCGATGAACGAACCTGAGCGTGTGCTAGGTGTATCAGGGGAGTTCCTTTACACCCTGGAACCTACTGGCGACCAGGTCAAAATCTTTGACCTTCACGATATGGAAGAAGTGCATAGCATGCAATTAGATAGCCCAGTGGATAACCTCTTCATAATGGGCTTTGTGACTGATGGTCATGGCGACCATGATCACGATCATTAATCTTTTCTCTATTCTATTTTCATCTTATTACCCGCTGCCAAAAAGACAGCGGGTAATTTCTTTTTATGCAACCCCGTTGCGTTTAAACTAAAAAAAGCATTATTTGATCTCGTATAAATGGGTCATTCGTTAAAGTAAACCTACCTCTTCATATTTAATCAATTGTACCTTATCCGATCAACCTACACTATAAACCTATGTTAGAAGCTATTGGCCTATCTAAAACCTATGATCAGCATCCGGCATTGACCGATCTGAATCTGACGGTAAACTCTGGTGACGTGTACTGCCTGCTAGGGGCGAACGGCGCCGGAAAAACAACCACCATCAACCTGTTCATGAATTTTATTACCCCTACCTCGGGGCAGGCTAAAGTAAACGGCTTGGATGTAGCCCAAGGACAAGGGGTCAAAAAGCATCTAGCCTACATCCCCGAAAACCTGAACCTCTACGGTACACTGTCTGGGCTGGAAAACCTCCAGTTCTTTGCGGGCTTAGGAGGAGAGAAGCCAGACAAAGCCTCAGCTGAAGAACTACTTCGGGGCGTGGGGCTGCCCTCTGAGGCCATCCACAGACGAGTCAATAAATACTCCAAAGGAATGCGGCAGAAGGTGGGTATTGCCATTGCCAAGGCCAAACAAGCTGATAACTTATTGATGGATGAACCCACCTCGGGCTTAGACCCCCAAGCCAGCAACGAATTTGCCCAACTGTTATCTAACCTGCGTGAGAACCAAGTAGCAATTCTGATGGCAACTCACGATTTATTCCGGGCTAAAGATTCGGGTACGCACATCGGCATTATGCGAGCAGGTCGCTTAGTGCACTCGCTGAAGAGTGAAGAAATCACACTGGGCGAACTGGAGCAACTATACTTGGAAACCATGAAATCTACCGTCTATGCTTAAGCTCATCATCAAAAAAGAATTTCTGACCGCCCTGCGCGATATTCGACTGCAAGTGTCCGGTGGTATTTTGCTGATTCTCATGCTTACCGCTGTGTTGGTAGGTAAGCAAGGGCAACAGCAGCTTCAGCAGGAGCGAGAAGCAGCCCAAGCGGACATGTACGAGAAGTGGGTCAACCAAGGAGATAAGCACCCCCACAGTGCGGCCCATTACGGACAATTTGCCTTCAAGCCCAAACCAGTGCTGAGCTTTTTGGATGTCGGGTTGGATAATTATACCGGCGTGTCCGTCTTTTTAGAAGCCCATAAGCAGCATGAAGTGCTGTTTAGCAGTGCCCAGGACAGCAACGGTATGACCCGCTTCGGCGAAATGACCGCTGCCCTGATCTTTCAGGTGCTGATGCCGTTGCTGATTATTTTTCTAACATTCAATGCCTTTAGCCAAGAGCGAGAAGAAGGTACGCTCAAGCTGATTCACGGTCAAGGTTTGTCAATGGCTAAGCTCTTTTGGGGTAAGATAGGAGGCATTTACGGTATGGTGTTACTGCTCTTCGTGCCGATTATCGTTCTGGCCTACTTGATGCTTAATCAGCAATCAGCTAGTCTGGATACGGAAGTCACTACCAAGTTTGGAGTACTTACGTTGGGCTACGCCTTGTATTTCCTCGTATTTGTTATCCTGGGAGTGCTGATTTCGGCCTTCGCTCACAGTTCAGGGATGGCTCTACTAACCTTACTAGGCTTGTGGGTGATTGCCTGTATTATTCTACCGAAGGCGACGACCAACCTGGCTGACAAGCTGTATCCAGCTCCATCTCAATTTGAGTTTCGGGAAACAATTTACAATCAAGTAAAAAACGGTATCGATGGGCATAACCCTTCGGATGTTCGCCTGGCTTCACTCAAAGAAGAAGTATTGCAGGAGTACGGAGTAGAAACGATAGAAGAACTTCCCGTTAACTGGAGCGGCATTGCCATGCAGGCTGGTGAAGAGTACACTGATCAGGTTTACGATCAGGAGTTCTCCAATGTGGAAACCATCTTCCATCAACAGAACCGATTATCAGAATGGATGGGATTTTTAAATCCCTATCTGGCCATGCGTCACCTCTCGATGGCCCTAGCCGGTACGGACTTTACCCATCACGTGGCCTTTGCCCGAGCGGCCGAAAACTACCGCCGAGATTTTGTGAAGATGATGAACAAAGATATGGAGGTCAACCATAAACCGGGTATTGCTTATAGCGACTACAAAGTTGGGTCAGCGATGTGGAGTAGCATTCCTCCTTTCCAGTACGAGCTACCTAGTACTGCGACTATTCTGGCTATGCAGTGGCGTAGTGTAGTCGCATTGTTACTGTGGTTGATAGCACTTTCCTTCATCGGCAGCCAACTGGCTTATCGAATACCAAAACTATAATCATGAAAATATTCACTCACATTCTTCAGTACGAGTGGAAGTCACTCTGGCGAAGTAATATTTTGAAAGCGTTGTTGCTGGTTGTGCTCGGAGCCGGAGTGTACGGTATCTACTTCGGTAAGTTTGAGATCGAAAAACAGCAAACCCGCATGGCGCAGGTGCAGCAGTACGAACGCCAGCAGTTCGACAGCCTGTTGCACTGGTCTACCTTAGATACTACCTACGAAGCGAATCAGGAGAAGTATTTGCAAGCGGTATCCCCATCGGGCGTAGGCTGGAGTAAGCATTTCACTTATTACCTCACCCACGAGGCTCCTCCTTTGGCGGGTTTATGCCTAGGGCAGCGTGACCTATTTCCGGTTTACTATGGCTTTAATGTTACCGACTTAGCCCGACAGGTGAACGTGGGAGAACTCGCTAATCCGATGAAATTACTGACAGGTAATTTTGACTTATCCTACGTTTTCGTCTTTCTGATTCCATTGCTGATTATCGCGTTGTTTTACAACCTTTACGCCCGCGAAAAAGAAGGCGGTACACTATCGCTACTGCAATCGCAGCCCGTGTCACTTACCACTATTCTGATAAGCAAAGGATTGCTGCGGTTTCTGATTGTGTTGGTGACCGTTACTGTCCTACTCCTGATTGGTTTTCTATTGCAGGGTATTTCACTAGCCCAACAGTTTGGTTTGTTTGCGAGTTGGCTGCTGATCCTATACGGCTACTGTCTGCTGTGGACAGTGCTGATGGGCGTAGTGATTAGTTTGAAACGTTCTGCGGCTCTCAGTGCGATGCTAGGCTTAGGAGTATGGCTAATTTTTACGCTCATTACACCTGCCTTACTCAATATGTTTGTATCCGCTCAAGAACCCCCGCCTAATCGGGCGGAAATGATCCACGCTGTTCGCACGCTAAACGACCAGGTTTGGGAAATGCCCAAATCATTTGTTTTTGATCGATTCTATCAGGAAAATCCTGATTTTTCACCTGCCGATACAGCTGATTTTAATCAATGGTACTACGCCAGCTTTACGCTGCTGGATGATGAGGCTAACGCACTGAAGCAGCAGTTTGAGGCTCAGGTGGCGCAGCGTAATCAGTTGCTAAAGCGCTGGGAGTGGCTCGCTCCGGCAGCGATGGTTCATGAGAGGTTATCCGCTTTGTCGCAGACAGATCGGCAAAGTCATCAGAAGTTTGTTACCGAGATGTACGCCTACCACCAGGACCTAAAAGAACTCTACTACGACAAAATATTCTCATCTGAGATGTTTGCCCCTTCTGATCTGGAAGTCCTCAGTGCTCGGCTACCTGAATAAGTACAAAGTAATACCCTCGGGCATGAACGAACAAGAAATAGCCGCTCAACTAGCCCGTCCGCATGGCGAAAAAGCGGCTGAAGTCGGAGAAAAACTGGCGGTATCTAACCAAACGATGATCCGGGGAGCGATGGAGGCCCTTGCCTTAGCCCCCGGTGATCGAGTATTAGAAATTGGTATGGCTGCCGGACGGCATGTAGATGAACTACTACGGTCTGCGGGGCGTATCCACGCTGGGCACATCCACTACACGGGATTGGATATTTCCGAAGATATGGTGCAGGAAGCGCGACGGATAAATGCATCTTGGGTGACAGGTGGTCAGGCGAAGTTTATTGCAGGTTCTTCTGACCACCTACCCTTTGCCGGCCAGCAATTCACCAAGATACTAGCGGTCAATACACTTTATTTCTGGAACCCAATGGCAGCACATTTACGAGAAATTGTGCGTGTGTTGCAACCAGGTGGACGACTGGCGCTGGGGTTTGGCTCTCGCGATTTTATGCAGCAATTACCCTTCACCCAGCATGGCTTCAACCTGTATCAGCCAGAAGAAATGGCTACTCATTTGCAACAACACGGGCTGGAAGTAGTGGATGTACAGCATCAGAAGGGACTTGGAGAAGTAAAGGAGTATCCTGGAATTCAGAAAGACCAGATCATTCTGACTGCAGTTCGCCCAAATCAATAATCGTATTACTTAAATTTTTATCTACCCTAAACCAACATCGTAACTGAGCAAGTACTGAAACAGCAGCAAAACACTGTGTAACTTCTTACTCACTGCCAATTATACCTTTTAACATTATGTTCAACGAAATTTCACGGTTAATTGCTCGACAATTCTGGTCATCTACTTTCCGGTCGGGAATCGTTTATCCAATTTTGGGTTTATGGTTTCTGATGGTAGCTTATGCCGCATATAGTGGCTGGGAAAGCTATACCACCCATAACCATATTCGTTCCCACTATCAGCAAGAGACGCGGGCGAGTTGGGAGAACAATCCCGATAAGCATCCGCATCGTATGGCGCACTACGGTTCTTTTGCGTTCCGCCTTAAGCATCCGCTGAGCATGTTTGATTTTGGGCTAGAAAGCTTCACTGGAAACGCCGTATTTCTGGAAGCCCATAAGCAAAACTCGGTTAACTTCTCTGAGGCCAGCTTTTCTACCGGCTTACTACGGTTTGGAGAAATCAGCCTAGCGATGCTGCTTCAGGTGATTCTTCCGCTTATCATCTTTTTTCTTGGCTTCTCCGCCGTGGCTGCCGAGCGGGAGCAAGAAACCCTGCGGATGATACTCAGCCAGGGAATAAGCTGGAAAGAAGTGCTGGTAGGTAAATCGCTAGGATTAGCGGCATTGGCACTTTTGTTTTTTCTACCAGTAATACTAGTAACTTTGGTACTGCTACTATTCAGCGAAGGAGGAGTGCTGACGACTACCGATGGGTGGTTGCGATTTATAGGGATTTTCATCAGCTACGCCTTATTTTTAGTCATCACCAGCGTGGTCACCGTACTGATTTCAGCGGCTAGTAAATCTTCTAAAGGAGCATTAGTCAAGTTGCTGGCGGTGTGGCTGTTTTTGATTGTACTGCTGCCCCGCACCACGCAGGCACTGGGAGGCTACGTGTATCCGGCACCTTCACGGGTTGAGTTTGAGGCAGATACTGAAGAAGAACTGATTCAGATCGGTGACAGCCATAATCCGGACGACCCGCATTTTAATGCCTTAAGAGACTCGGTCTTATCTGTGTACCAAGTTAGTTCGGTGGAGCAACTGCCGTTCAACTACAGTGGTTTCGTGATGCGTGAAGGGGAAAGAATAAGTGCAGAGATTTATAACCGCCATATCCAGTCACTGCATCGTACCTATCAACAGCAGAATCGATTCACCCAGCTCACGGCATTGATTAATCCTTACCTAGCTATAAAAACAGTTTCTATGGCTTTGTCGGGTACTGATTTTACTGCGTACCGAGATTTTCAGCAGCAGGCTGAAGCGTACCGCTACCAACTGGCTCAAACCATGAACGAACTTCAGATGGAACTGATCAGTAACCGAGCTCCCGCACCGGGTGAAGGTCCCTACGCCATCAGTCGGGCATACTGGAGCGAATTTCCTGACTTTGAGTACGAGTGGCCGGCACTCCGGTGGCCGGCACCGTCAGGTATCGCTACCCGAGGCGGAAGTTGGTCGTGGATAGTGTTATTTATTTGGGGAATGACTTCTGTAGGAATGCTGACTTACACGGCGAAAAGAGTAAAAGTATTTTAGCTATGTACCGACTTCTTACCAAACAAGTTCTCCGCTCTCGATCTACCGTGATCGTTACTTTATTCGTTCTCGCTCTAGGTATTGTTAGTGTGCTGATGGGCGAGCAGTTTCTGAACAAGCAGCAACGAGCCATAGACGAAGCAGCTCATTATCAGCGGGAGCATATTCAACAGAATGCCCAATGGCACGCTGATGATTTGGGGTTACTGCTCTACTATCTACGGTTTACGTTTATCAACTCATTTGATCCCCTCACCGCACTATCTATTGGGCAGCGCGATGTTAACTCCAGCATCCAGAGGGTCACTATTCGGGGGCTGGAAGGGCAAAAGTACGATACCGATCTGCACAATCCCGCAAACTTGCAAGTAGGTAATCTAGATTTAGGCTTTGTCATTATCTACCTGTTTCCGTTGCTCATCATTGCTTTTACTTACGATTTGCTTTCGGAAGAAAAGGAAGGTGGCACTTGGCGATTAGTGGCTAGTCAAGCGAGTTCGCCTCTGCTGTATCTGGGGTATAAGCTATCTGTTCGGGTAGGACTGGTGTATGCTGTATGGTTTCTACTGTGGGTCTTTGCCCTTCTAAGGCTGCCGCTCTCATTGAATGTAAACACTTTAGTATTTATTGGTTTGAGCGGGTTGTACCTAGCTTTTTGGCTGGCTTTATGCGCCTGGGCCGTATCCTGGCAACGGTCCTCTAGTTTCAACGCGCTTAGCTTGCTTTCGGTTTGGGTAATTTTGGCGGTGCTATTACCAGCTTCTTTAAATAGTTTACTAGCTAATCTTTACCCAGTTCCGGAGGCGTTGAGCACGATGGTAGAGCAGCGAGATGGCTACCACGAAAAGTGGGATTTGGAAAAGGAAACGACCATGAAAAGTTTTTTTGCAGAGTACCCTCAGTACCAAAAATATCCATTGCCAGAGGCAAACTTTAGCTGGCTGTGGTACTACGCCATGCAGCATATGGGCGATGCCGAGTCGCGTCAGTCGAGTGAAGCGATGCGCGAAAAAATAAGGCAACGAGAACAGGCGAGCCGAGTAGCGGCTTGGTTTATTCCCCCCTTACATACTCAGCTACTGTTCAACGATCTGGCACAGAGCAGTTTGGATAATTATCTGTCGTTTCTGGATGAAACCGAAGATTTTCACGAAAAAATGCGACTGTATTTCTACCCTAAGATTTTTGAAGATGCTTCCGTGGGGAAAGAGAACTGGGAAAGTTTTACACCCGAATACTTCGCAGAAACCCCCGAAGTAGACTGGTTTTTGGCATTTGCCCCTCTGTTACTTCTCACGGTTGGGTTGTTCGCATTTGCTGTTCTCAATGCCAGAAAACTGAAGGCCCTCGAGTGAGTGTCTGCCTAAAAAAAATTGATAAAAACTTTACCTATGCTGCAAGCCATTAATCTTACTAAATCTTACGGAGCTTTTACTGCCCTTGATAATCTCAACCTTTCGGTACAGGCGGGCAACATTTTTTGCTTACTGGGAGCCAATGGAGCGGGTAAGTCTACCACCATTAACCTGTTCCTCAATTTCATTGAGCCTACCGAAGGACAAGCCACAATCGATACGCTGGATGTGAGCCAACACCCCAAGAAGACGAAGCAGCTACTATCCTATATTCCCGAAAACCTGCGGTTGTATCCTAATCTTACCGGGCTAGAGAATCTGGAATTCTTCTGTAGGCTGGGTGGCAAGCGTCACGCTAATGACCAACTGGAAGAACTGCTGATACAATCGGGTTTGCAAACTGATTTCATTCACCAGCGGGTAAGTAACTACTCCAAAGGAATGCGCCAGAAAGTGGGTATTGCCTTAGCTCGGGCCCGACAAGCCAAGGTACTACTGCTAGACGAGCCAACTTCCGGTCTGGATCCCAAAGCCAGCAATGAATTTTCCGAGCTATTACTCGATATGAAAGAAAAAGGAGTAACCACTCTGATGGCTACCCACGATCTATTCCGGGCTAAAGACACCGGTACGCACATTGGCATTATGAAAGAAGGAGTGCTGGTGGAGCAGTTTGCTACCGAAGAAGTTAGCTTTCAGGATTTAGAACAACTGTACCTCAAACATATGCACAACTAAATATGACTATGCACCTCAGACATTTACTACTTACCTTTTTTTGCATTCTGTTGGTATCAGTAGCCTGGGCCCAAAACGATCTCGGTAGTATCCGGGGCCAGGTTGTAGACGAGGCAAAGCAACCCCTTCCTGGTATCAATTTGCAATTATTAGGAACTGCTTATGGCAAGGCCTCCGACGATGAGGGAAATTTTAGTTTCGACAATATACCTACTGGAAACTATCGCGTACGGGCTTCGGGCGTAGGTTTTATCACCTACGAGCAAGACATTGAGCTGGCAGAAAAACCAACTATGCTCACCATTCGCTTGGAGCCAGACATCATGGCTTTAGATCAAGTAGAGATCACAGAAAAATCAGTGAGTAGCGAAATCCGGGCTTCTCCACTCAACGTTTCGCTCATTGACATAGAGCCGCTCCAGAACCGGAACCTCGACCTTCAGCAGGCACTTAATCGGGTAGCCGGAGTACGAGTACGGGAAGATGGTGGGCTTGGCTCCAATTTTAATCTAGCCATCAACGGCATTGGAGGGCGAGGCGTACGTTATTTCATTGATGGAGTGCCTTTGGAGAATTTTGGTCGGTCGTATCAGGTCAACAACCTGCCGGTCAGTTTGATCGAACGGATGGAAGTATATAAAGGGATGATTCCGGTGAGGTTAGGTGCAGATGCGTTGGGCGGGGCGGTTAATATTGTTACTAAACAGTACAAGACCAATTACCTAGACGCATCTTACAGCATTGCATCTTTTAATACGCATCGGACGGCAATCAATACCCGGTACACACACGACCAAACAGGATTAACCATCGGTCTAAGTGGATATTATAATTACTCGGATAACGATTACCTCGTAGAAGGTCCTAATGTTTTTGTGGTAGAAAATGGCCAGCGGCAGCCCATCAAGGCCAACAGGTTTCATGACGCCTATACAGCTTACATGGGTCAGATTGAGATTGGTTTCTTAAACAAGCCCTGGGCGGATCGCCTATTACTTTCAGGCACCTACTCCGGATTAGACGATGAAGTACAAAATGGGGTCACTATGGAAGAGATATATGGGAACGTGATGGAAGAGGAGACCAATCAGTTACTCGCTTTAAAATACGATAAAGAATTTTCGTCTGGGCTGGCACTTAATGTGTACGGAGTATATAATTCATTAACGACATCCATTTTGGACACTGCCGCCCGTATCTACAGCTGGGATGGTTCGTTTATACCTTCCTTTTCTCCGAACAATGGAGAGTTATCAAATTTTAAAAGTGCAGCAGAATTTACTGATCGCACATTTTTGGGTAGGATCAATGCCAGCTATGCCATCAATAACGACCAAAAAATCATTTTTAATGCCCTTTCTTCTACGACTGACCGCAGCGGACGGGACCCAGTCCGCTTTACAGACCCTACCAGGGATATTTATCAAGAACCAACTTCATTAACGAAAATGATTACCGGGCTCTCCTACAGGCGCAGCTTTTTGCAAGATAGATTAGAAGCCAATATTTTGGTCAAACATTTTTATTACGCCTCTTTGGCCATCCCAGCCTATGGAGAGATAGAAGATTTGCAAGATTATCAGGATAACGACTATGGTGTGGGTGGGGCAGTCAAATATAAAATCAATCCTACCCTTACGGCTAAAGTGTCCTTTGAGCGCACGCTCAGGTTGCCCGCAGAGGATGAACTCTTTGGCGATGGTTTGCTCAACCAAGCCAACCCGGCTCTAGTTCCCGAGAAGAGCCAGAACCTGAACATAGGCTTACAGTATTCGGAAAAACGTATTGGATCACATCGTTTATCAGGAAGTCTAAATGCCTTCTACCGAAATATTGAAGACCAAATATTACAAGGTATACTCGATTTAAACTTCTTTATTTTCCGCAATGTCCGTGAAGTGCGTGGCATGGGGTCGGAAGTTGAACTATTGTATCAGTATGAGGATTGGCTGACTTTCCGAAATGCTACAACCTTTCAAGATCTGCGTGACAATCAGGAATTCGAAAATGACAATTCCGGTATAGTACGTAAAAATTATAGAGCGATTTTGCCCAATACGCCTCGTTTCTTTTCATTTTCAGAAATCACCTTTACTAAAAAAAATGTATTTGATCCTGAAAACACGCTCTCGGTCTATTACAACCTCAACTACGTTCAAGAGTTTTTTCTAACCTGGTCGGAGGATGGAGCGGATCGAGAAGAATTCAAAAATACAATACCTACCCAGTGGAATCATGGGGCAGGCTTGAATTATTCGATCAAGGAGGGGCGCTATAATGTGAGCTTTGAAGTAAGCAACCTTTTTGACAATCTGCTCTTCGACAATTTCGCTTTGCTCAAACCAAGGAGGGCGTTTTCGCTGAAATTAAGATATTCTATTTGATACTTGAATTTTTATAAACCAATTAAACAATGATGTTAAAAACGATGAATTTGAACTTAAAAAAAATGGGTGCATTTGGCTTACTCGCACTAATAATTTTAAGTGCCTGTAGTGATGATGATAGTAGTGATGCAAATCCTATTTCTGACGAAATGCCTGAAATGCCAGCGTTTGCCATTTTATCCTCCACCTTCAACTTTAATGCCGGTGAGGGTGCGAATTATTTAATGACAGTCAATAATTTGGATGAGACTGCCTCTCAAGATAACTCTTCGGGAATTGAGCTTCCTATTTACACCTCTATCCGTACCTTCGAAGGAGATGTGTTTCATTATGGAACTGAGCTTCTTACTAAATATGTGCTGGATGATGCTGGTGAGCTTCAACCTAGTGGTTCTCTGGACTTATCAGCCTATGGTGGAGGAATATCTGATATCGATTTTATGAGTGCCTCAAAGGCGTACGTGACGATCAGTAGATCTTTTGTGGAATTCAACCCTACTACGATGGAGCTCATAGAAGCAGTGGAATATAGTGGTATCGAAGGCCTTGAAAATTTCCAAGATTTGAATATATCGGCTTCCGAAACGGTCATTCGAGGTACTGAACTGTTTAGCTCTATCTTTATTTTCAACAATGATTTTACCCCTGAAGGTACTCCCGATAGTGTCATTGTGGTGTCCATGAATACTAATACCAATGAATTACTCGATTTGGCTTTTAAGCCTGGGGCAGCAAATGGTGGCGATAATTATGGAGCACGTGGAATGTTTATAGAAGATGGCAGTGGAGACATCTACATTCAGTCGCATGCTTTTTGGGGGGATAAGGATACACCTACAGCCTTAGTGCGTATTCCAAGCGGGTCTCGTCAGTTTGATGATTACTTCTGGGACTTAACCGAAGCATGTGGTGACCGAAAAACACTTCATGCCTTCTACGCAGGTGGAAATACGGCTTACACCAAGGCTTACTATCCTGAGGCCGGAAACTATTTTTCAGAATTCGCTCATAAATGGTGGGAGCTGGATTTCGCAGCTCAAACTGCCACCGTGATGGCTGTGGATGGTTTTACAACTGGTTATTGGTCACAAGTAGGTTTGGTGCAAGAAGATAAGTTCTACTTCCCAATCTCGGATGCTTCTACCAATACCATTTATGAATACGATGCTTCCTTAGGAAATGCAGACGATCCTACCGCTTTCCGTAGTGTTCTGACGCTAGACCAAGGAGTATTGAATGGAATAGAAAGTCTCGAGTAATTTGTTAGGACTTCATTTTATGTGACCCATTTTTCCACTAAGGCTTCCGCATCAAATTTTAAATGATAGCTGTACTGTCGAATCTTTTGTACTGATGCGGAAACCTTATATCCACATTGATTATGATACTTAGCATTGCACGAAAAGAACTGAAAGAAATTGTCCGGGAAGGGCGATTTCGGGTGACGGCAGGCGTGGTGCTAGCCTTGCTGCTAGCGGCTGTTTTTATTAGCAACCAGTATTACCAATCCGTTAACGCCCAACACGCACAGGCCAAAGAGAATGCCCGCAGCGAATGGGTCAACCAGGGAGAAAAGAATCCGCATTCTGCCGCCCACTACGGTACGTACGCTTTCAAGCCTAAGTACCCATTGTCGCTGATTGATAGTGGCATTGATAAATACGCCGGGATCAGTATTTTTTTGGAAGCGCATAAACGTAGTGAGGCGCAGTATGCAGCAGCTCAAGATCAGACAGCCCTTTCCCGGTTTGGTGATTTGACCCCGGACTTTGTGCTTATTTTTATCATGCCCCTGCTCATTATCCTGATAGGATTCAACGCTATCACCCGGGAGCGGGAAAGCGGTACGTTGCGTTTGTTGCGAGGCCAGGGCGTACCGGCCTGGAAACTGGCCTTAGGAAAGTGGTTAGGGATATTTATTCCCGTGCTGCTGATTGTCCTTCCGGTTTACATTCTTTCGGCTCTGTTTCTGGCCAATGTGAACGACTACGGAGAGTTTAGCTTAGGAGCACTTTCCCTGTTATTCCTGGTATATATTTTATACTATGCGGTGTTTACCAACCTTACGCTGATGGTTTCTTCGCTGGTAAGAAAATCAAATATCGCGTTTGTTATTCTTCTCGGTATCTGGATCGTATCTTGCTTAGCAATGCCCAAAATTTCTACCGCCCTGGCAGATACGTTATATCCTTACCCCACGCAAGTAGAGTTTGAGGAGCAGATTGCCCAAGATAAAGAACAGGGGCTAGACGGGCATAACCCCTGGAGTGCCGAAGCTAAAAAATTGGACGCGGAAACGCTCGAAAAATATGGCGTGGACAGTGTGCAACAGTTGCCGTTCAATTGGGATGGCTTTCTGATGCAGGAAGGAGAAAAACATGAGGCTGATATTTACTTCAAACATTATCAATTCTTAAAAGAGACCTTCCACAATCAAACCGGCGTGTACCGGGCTACGGCGGCGCTTTCGCCTTTTTTACCCACCCGTTTTTTATCGATGGCCATTAGCCGTACTGACTATACCGCTCATTGGGACTTTGCCGATGCGGCTGAGAAGTACCGAATCGAGCTGGTAGGAAAAATGAATGGACACATGATGGATAACTCCCAAACCGGGGACTGGTACTATACAGTAGGTAAAGAAGTATGGGAATCGGTTCCTGAATTTGATTATGAGCCGCCTACCTATGCTGCGGTGCTTAATAACAATAGCAGCAACCTTCTCACCTTGTTGGGCTGGGTGCTACTTTCATCGGTCGGCTTATACGGTGCTATCCAACGGTTAAAAGTTTGATGTCTTTTTACAAACTAGTTCTATGATAAAGCACATTATAAAATTTGAGTGGATTGCTTTGCTGCGCGATCAGTGGATCTTAATTCTGGTTATCCTTTTTTTCAGCATCACGCTATTTGCCGTTCGTAACGGACATGAAAAAGTAGCTGATCGGGTGTCGGCCATTGCCCACGAACGCGAGGAGGTGGCCACCCAAGATGCCCAAACTATCGCTGAAATTGACTCGGTGGAACGACAACTGAAAGCCCTTCCTAGCGAATCCTGGCTTGACCCCCGCTCCTTGGAAAATATAGCCTGGCAAAGCCCCCGCGTAGTAGCGATGGACCCAGTACCGCTGGCGCTCGTTTCTACCGGACAAAGCGATGTGTTTACCCACTATGTCAAACCAAAAATTTACGGCGAAGCTTATACGCTGGGCTTTTCTGAATTATCTAATCCCGTACAATTGTTGTTTGGTAGCTTTGATCTAGCCTTTGTCTGTATCTACTTACTGCCTTTGCTGGTGCTAGCTTTCTGCTACAATTTATTATCGTCTGAAAAAGAGTCCGGTGCGTTGAGGCTAATTTACGCCCAACCGATTTCCCTTTATCCCTGGCTGTTGAACAGACTACTATTCCGGTTTTTCGTGCTATCGGCCATCGCCATTATTTCTATCACCGTGTCGCTTCTTATCTATCAAGTGGATATAGCTAGCAACTTAGGCTCATTTTTAAAACTGCTATCGCTTCTTTTATTATACCTTCTTTTCTGGTTTATGGTAGCCTTTGTGGTCAATCTGCGCGGAAAGTCTTCCGGCCACAACGCCGTTACTTTAGTGGCTCTATGGCTAACCGTGGTGCTGCTGATTCCATCGGTTATCTCCCAGTTAGCGACGAACCTATATCCGGTGCCTTCGCGCATTGGGATGATTCATGAGTATCGGGTGGCTACGACCGAAGCCCGAGAAAGAGCCGACGAAATTCTGGAAAATTACTACCGTGATCATCCCGAACTGGCTCCCAAAGACACTACCCAGGAAAACCGATACACCTGGATGCTCACATATTTTACCTCTTCTGATGTTGTCAATGAATCGATCCGCCCCATCCTGAACGAATATGATGCTGCTCTCGCCCGGCAACAAGCCTGGGTAGATCAGCTTCGGTTTCTTTCACCAGCTACGCTATTGCAGCATGGGTTGAATGACATTGCAGGGACTTCCACGGCGCATTATGTGGATTTTAGAAAGCAGGTAATTGCCTTTGCTACTGAGTGGAAAGACTATTTCAAGGAGCGGATGTTTGCCAATGAACTCATGAAAGCAGAAGAAGTAGCGTCATTACCCCAACACCAGTATTCAGCCGGGGACATAACCACTTCCTACGAAGGAGATCTGGGTGGTCTATTGGTTTTTCTGCTTGTGGCCAGTGCCAGCAGTTGGTTGCTGTACCGACAAGCGAATTTGGCGAAGGTTCTAATTACCAACTAAACCTGCATGCCAACGATCTATTGCAAACCGAGATTTAGATGAAGAAGCCGATACTGATATTCGTATTGGTAAAGTTGATAACTACGGGGTACTGTCTGGCTCAAGCTACCTTTGAGCCTCCAGCTACTCCTCCGCAAATACAAGCAGTCAGGGCGCTAGATGCTATCGACATAGATGGCACACTGGATGAAACTGACTGGGCTAGGGCGGTACCAGTTACTTCTTTCGTGCAGAAAGACCCAGTGCAAGGTGATCCGGTAAGTATGCCTACCGAAGCTAAGATACTGTTTGATCGAGATTACCTTTACATCGGGGCTTTTTGCCGCACGGAACGGGGCAAAGCTGATATCCGGGCGCAAAATCTGCAACGAGATTTTGATTACTTTCAAAATGATCTGTTTGGAATTGCTATTGACGGCTTTCTGGACAAACGCAATTGTGTAGCTTTTCAAACCAATCCCTACGGTACGCAGCGGGAAATCCTGGTGATGGATGACCAGATTTTTAACCGGGAGTGGTCGGGACTGTGGAAGGTGCGTACCCAAATTCTGGATTCGGGCTGGACAGCCGAGATGGCAATTCCCTGGAAAACCCTGCGTTATCCGGAAGACTGTCGGCAGATGGGCATCATTCTAACCCGTAACATTCGGAGCAATAACGAATATGCTTCTTTTCCGGCTGTGCCCCGGGCATTTTACGTGTACCGCATGCCTTATGAAGCTATTCTTACCGGCATTGATCCCCCTCCTCCTTCGGTCAACGTACAGGTGACACCTTATGCGCTGGTGGATTACCAACGGGAAACAGTGAATGGAGAAACCTTGAGTGAAGATCCTGATTTCAAGGCCGGAGGCGAAGTAAAGTGGGTGACTGGCCCCAATTCGGTGTTAGACTTTACCTTCAATACCGATTTTGCTCAGGCAGATGTCGATCGGCAGGTGGTCAACCTCACCCGCTTTTCCGTACTATTTCCTGAAAGGCGGCAGTTTTTTCTGGAAGGCAACGAAATCTATAATTTAGCGGCTTGGGACCCCCTACAACCCTTCTTCAGCCGACGTATTGGCCTGGACGAAGCAGGTAATCCTATTCCTATTGATGCGGGGGTGCGGTATACGCAGCGTAGCCCTGAGCAGAATATTGGGGCTCTAGCCATCCGCCAGCGGGCTCAAGGAAATACTCCGGCGGCTAACTTTGCTGTAGCCCGGTATTCCCGCAACTTTTCTTCCCAAAACAGAATAGGCGGTTTGGCCACCTTCCGTCTGGATGAGGCTGACGCGAACGGGCAAACTACCGCCAACACTACCGTTACGTTAGACGGCTTTTTCCGACCTACCCAGCAAATCAATGCTTTCTGGATGGTGTCGGGTTCTAAAACTACCGGAGCGATTGAAGATGAAGGGCTGGCTGGGGCGGTGTGGGCCTATTATTCTAACAACTGGATTTACCTGGGCCATGTGCAGAGCTTAATTACTTCCGATTACAACCCCCGGGCGGGTTTTATCGATGCCAGTAATTACATGGTTACCAGTCCAGCGGTCACTTTGCGATTGCGTCCAAGCTGGCTACCCGGTTTTATCCGCCAATATAGCCCTGGCATAACCACGTACTTATATCACTATTTAGACGACCTCTCATTCCGGGAAGGGTTCAACTCCTACCGTCCGTTCGCTTTAGAATTTCAAGATGGTAGTGAGATTGAATATGCTATCCGCACCAATTGGCAGTCACTTCGTAGCACCTTTTCACCCGTAGGCATCGATATTGCGGTGGGAGACTATCAGTATACCCGCCATCAGTTCAGTTACACCGGTGATTTTTCCCGGAAAGTTGCTCTGAGTGCTGAATACGCCTTCGGAGGATACTTTAACGGGCGACTCAACACGCTCACTACTTCGTTACGATTAGCCCCCATTCCGCATATCACGCTTACCGCTGATTACGAATGGAACCGACTGGCTGAACTAGGCATTAACCGGGCCAATGAAGAAACCCATTTGTTCGGCACTGAGCTACGGCTAGCCCTCAACCCCCGAGTACAGCTAATCTCTTTTTTCCAGTACAATACCACCACCAACCAGACTGCTCTAAATAGCCGCTTTGTGTGGGAGTACCAACCGCTTTCCTATGTCTACCTGGTATACAATGATAACCGACAAGAATTGATCAACCCCGCAACCGATGTTATGCCTCGTATGCACGACCAGCAGGGCATCTTTAAAGTCACCTTTTTAAAACAGTTTTAGGACCGTAATGAAACTTTTTTACTTGGAAATAATCGGACTACTGTTCGCTTCCTTTTTACTTAGTACATTCGCCTATGCCCAGAAGACCGGAAACTTCCCACCTCCTGATAATCCACCCGTGATTGAAGCCGTCCGAACTACGGATAAAATTGTCATTGATGGTCAACTCAATGAAACCACTTGGCAAAACGCTTCGGTGACCCAAGACTTCTTTCGAATGGAGCCCCGGCAGGGTGGGGAGTACCGCTACCTCACCCAGGTACGATTGCTGTTTGACGATAAGAATTTGTACGTGGGTGCCTTTTGTTACGACTCGCTAGGGAAAGCCGGGCGACGGGTGCAGGATCTTCGGAGGGATTTTGAGTATGGGGAGAACGATATTTTTGGCGTTCAGCTTGATCCACAGAATCTCAAGCAATACTGCGTATCGTTTCAGACCACACCCTACGGTAATCAGCGGGATTTGCAGAGCTTTAACGATACCAATCGGGATAATGACTGGAACGCACTATGGTCGGTGCGTACCCATCCCACTGATTCAGGTTACTTTGCGGAGTTCGCTATTCCTTTTAAGTCTATCCGCTACGAACGTCCGGCGGTAGATGATCCGATTACTTGGGGGATAACCTTTTATCGATTGGCACGCCGTGATTATGAGCAAACGATTTTTCCCGCTATCCCACAATCCTTCTCGCCCTACCGCATGACCTACGCCGCTCAACTGAAAGGGTTGGAGTTACCTAAACCTAGTGCAAATATTCGGGTAGAACCGTATGTTTTGTATCAGTACGATGATTTGAAGGAAGGTGATGTTCGCACAATAGACGATAATTTTAAAGTAGGCGGTGATGTAAAGTGGGCCATCAATCCCCGTTCAGTGTTAGACTTGACCATTAACACCGATTTTGCCCAGGCCGATGTAGACCGGGCAGTGAATAACCTGGAGCGTTTTAATATCTTTTTTCCCGAAAGAAGGCAGTTTTTTCTAGAGAATTCTGGCATTTGGGCCGGGGCGGGTAATCAGTCGGTTGTGCCGTTCTTTAGTCGTCGGGTTGGTTTGCAGGGTGATTTTAATGCTGAACCCGCCCGGATTGATGCGGGAGCGCGCTATACCATGCGGAACGAAAAACGAGCCATTGCCGGGTTGTACATTCATCAGGCCGAGACTGAAAATTCGCCTGCCGCCAGTTTTGGGGTAATGCGCTACCTGCATAACTACGGAACGGAGAACAACATAGGGGTGATGCTCACTCATCGGCTGGATGAAGCTTCTCGGGAGCTGGGGTTATCACAAAGGAACAACACCACCCTTACGGTAGATGGATTCATACGCCCGCGGGATGAGTTAACTATTTCGTATATGGTTTCCGGCTCGCGCGATAACTCTAACGATACACTGGGCATAGCGGGAAACTTTTTTGCCGGGTATAGCACCAACCGCTGGTACCTGGGCTGGCTAACCAACTTTGTGTCGCAGAACTACAACCCCGATATGGGCTTTGTCTTTCAAAAGAATGTCATTCAGCATAATCCGGGGGGCTACTTCATCTGGCGGCCGAAGAACCTTCCCTGGATTCGCCGCTTTGATCCAGGTCTGTTTGTGAACTACTACCACGATGCTAACGATCCGGGTAACTTTCAGCAAGGCAGTCTCTACTTGTTTCCAATCTATATATTCTTTGCTAATAATAGTTTTTTAGAATACGCTATCTATCCAACCTGGCAGAATATCAACTTCAATTTTGCCCCTTTGGGTATCCGTATTGCTCAGGACAACTATTACTATACTCGGCAACAAGTTCGGTTCCGCACCGACCAGTCAGCTAAACTTTCGGTTTCAGGTACAATTGAGTGGGGCGGATTCTACAACGGCCAGCGAACCAGCGTAGAAGCCGGACTCCGGTTTGCCCCCATTCCCCACGTAGCCCTCACGGCCGATTATGAGTTTAATGATCTCAAGAATTTGGGGGAGCAAACGGAAAACCTACGAACCCACCTCACCACGCTAGGAGCCCGCTTTGCCTTGAATCCCCGCGTGCAGTTATCGGCTTTTTATCAGTACAATACCTTTGACAAGCAAGGGAGATGGAACATTCGGGGTAGTTGGGAGTATCAACCACTATCATTCATTTACCTCGTCTTCAATGATACCCGAATTGACGGGCTGGAAAACCCACTGGAAGAGCAGCAGTTCATTAGTAAGATCACTTTCCTGAAGCAGTTTTAATATGATAATTCAGTACTCGATCATTAGGAAATTACCATGTCAGATATAAAGCCTACCATTGCATCGGAGCGGCTACAGGTATTAGACGCGCTACGGGGGTTTGCGCTGTTTGGCATATTGCTGGCAAACCTGTACAGCTTCATGGGGTACAACACTTACCGCCCCGAGGAGATCATTGCGTTACCGATATTGGATCGTGCCGTGTTGTTTTTCATTGATTGGTTTGTCGAGGGCAAGTTTTACGGGATTTTCTCTATCCTTTTTGGCGTCGGCTTTGCCCTTCAGGCAGAACGCTTTCGAAGTACTAACTCGAGTTTCTCTGCCTTTTGGTTCAGGCGCATGATAGTTCTTTGTTGTATCGGTTTATTACATATGTATCTAGTCTGGAACGGAGACATCCTAACACTCTACAGCTTGCTGGGAATGTTACTGCCATTTTTTCTGAATCTCTCAAATCGGGTATTACTGCGTTGGGTTGTAGTGTTGTTGTTGATCCCGCTACTCATTCATGGTCTGTTGTATTTTACACCAGAAGCCTCGTTCTGGGGGTCTATGCGTCACTTTTCGGCAGATCTAAAAACCCAGTGGGGGTTTGCAGATCGGTCGCTCCTGGAGATGCGAACTTCCGATTCGGCGTTGGAAGTATTTTCGGTGAATGTCTTGTATGCGCTTCCACGACCGATGAGTTACTTAATGTCGGGTCGTTATTTCCAGGTGCTGGGGCTATTCTTAATTGGTCTATGGCTAGCACGGTACTGGTTGCCGAGAATCCGCAACAACAACATCTCAGTTCCACCTACGGCAGTTTGGGTAGGCGTAATTGGGTTAGTGACCTCATTGGGCTATGCAGTAATTAAAAGTGCTATCGGGACACCCTTCGCCGTGAGCGAGATAGGTCTCATTCAAGCGTTGGTCTACCATATTGGCTCCACAAGTCTCGCTCTAGGAATTTCCATGCTCATCCTTTATGTCTGGGCATCAGGTCGGGCAAAGTTTATGTTTCGGAACCTTGCTTTACTGGGTCGCATGGCGCTGACGAACTATATATTTCAGAATGTAACGGCGGTGCTATTATTTTTCGGCTATGGTTTGGCCTTAATGCGCGAAGTACCTTTTGCTTACCTTCCTTGGTTTGCCTTTGGTATTTTGGTGGTACAGTGGATTTTCAGCCGTGTCTGGCTCCGACGATTCAAGCAAGGGCCACTGGAATCAGTATGGCGCAAGCTGACGTATCGCTCCGTAAAGCCGAAGTGATATATCTAGCCTACTAACAAAATTGCTTTTCTAAAGCAGTTTTAACCATTAAAAGCATGAGTAGACAGCATACTGAAGAAATATTAAGAAAGCACGACCAGCGTGTTACTAATTAGAGAATAAAGCTACTGAGTAAAGTTACTGGTAAATTTTCAGTTTCAAACATGAAAGCACTGAGTCTAAATTGCTTATAAAAAAACATAGAAACACAATATCATGTTATGATGCCTGTTGTGTGCATGTACATGCATAGAAAAACGCAGGCATCAATTATAAATATATACTTATGAGAAATTTTGCCATTTTATCTGCGCTGCTTCTATCCTTAGCGTCTGCGCAGATATCTTACGCCCAAAAAGCGGACGACATTGTAGGGATATGGATGCCTAGTGAAGGTACTTCTTACATACAAATCTATAAAAATGACGATAATCAGAAGTACTATGGTCGTGTAGTTTGGCTTAAGGAGCCTAATGATGAGTCGGGTAAACCCAAAACTGATCCTGAAGGTGAACCAATTCTGAAAATGGTCAACTTAAAAGATTTTGTCTTTGACGATGATGAATGGACGGATGGTACAATCTACGACCCTAAATCTGGCAATCTATATTACTGCAGTATTGAACTGGCTAAGAAAGATAAACTAGAGGTAAGGGGTTCACTTGATCCCTTTGGGATTGTAGGCCGTACTGATGTATGGGTACGTATGAAAACCAAATAAAATAATATGAAGCCTACGTGTTGGCTATTACTGGCTGCCTCGCTCATGTGCACTACTACGCTAAGTGCTCAGGACGACGATTTTGATTTTAGCACACTAGTGCCTGCCGAAGAGGTTAAAGCTTTTTGCTCTAATCGAATATTGGGGGGTATGCCACAAAAGCTGGTGTCGGTTGGATATGATATACAGAGTAGCTATAACATGAATGTAGGCACCAAGAGTAACCTTCCAGGTATTGGCTTCCCAGAAACTGAGTATCAGGTAAATCGTACCAGTGAGTTTCGCATTGACATACAGTATCCGGTTATTTCTAAAAATAACGTTACGGTTGCACTGCAAATGAATTACCTACGCACCTTTTATGATATAGAAAATGCGAATACCAATAACGAATTGCCATTTCCCAATACGCTAGACGATAACGGGCTTAATAGCACCAGTATTTCTACCGTTGTTTTTAAGCCCTTGAATATGACCAACTTCTTGATATTGCAAGGCGGGATGGCCCTTAATGGTGACTATACCTTTGCCTATGTACAGCCTCTCTCCTACACTCGTTGGTTTGGTGCCGCCATATTTGGATGGAAGCCTACTGAGCGTAGGATGTGGGGCTTAGGTGTTGCGCGGACTTACCTGGGCGGTGCACTCAACTATTTACCCGTGCTTTACTACCAGTATGCTTCAACCAATAGCAAGTGGGGTTTGGATGTGCTCTTACCTTCCCGGCTCAACGTAGTATATAATTTTAATAAAAAGACTATACTATCATTAGGTCATAATTTTCAGGGCAATACCTACCGTCTCAATGCGCTGGCAGACAACATGGAAGGAGGGGTAGATCCTGAACTAAGGCGTTCTGAATTAAGGTTTCGGGCTATCCTTGACAGGGCCATTACCCGTACAGTTTGGTTTTCGGTACAGGCCGGCCTCAGGTACAACTGGGAGTTTAGTATAGACGATGGCGATTTTTTCAGGAGTTTGTTTTCTGACGATCCCTATCTGATTGAGAATTCTCTGGGCAACCCAGTGTTCGCTCAGTTTAGCATCAGTTGGGTGAGCCCTTAGTCCAGATTCAGCATAAATTTTTAATAATACCACCCGCCCGGATGGTGCTTTTTTTGTATACAGGCCTCGTCTATCTTGATGTTCGATTATGGGCAAATAACTCTCAGGAAGAATTTAGAGAATATGGCCACCAACTGTTTGACTTGATAGCCGATTATTATCGAGACATCAAGAAATATCCGGTTAAATCACTATTCAGACCAAAAAAGGCTCGCTTGGCGATCATCGTTCAAGTTTGAATTTAACACGCCCTAGTACCGAACTTTAAGTTCGCTGGGGGAATATCCAAAATATTTTTTGAAAGCGGTACTGAAATGCTGAGGGTTTTTATACCCAATTCTCGAACTAATTTCGGCAATATTCATCATACCCTCGGTCAGTAGCATCCTGGCCTCTTGCATCTTGATTTGATTCCAGTATCCGAAAACAGTGGTACCAAAAAGTTCTTTAAACCCCTTTTTTAAGGCAAATTCATTAGTGCCGACCTGCTGAGCTAAACTATTAAGCGTAAACGTAGCATTGAGCTGCTGATCTAGAATTTCTCGTGCCGCGTGAAGTCGCTCCTGGTGCTGCTTATCCATAGCGCAAAATACGTTGCAGTCATGATTTGTAATCTGCTCTAGTTGCAGCATGAGTAGTTCAATGATACTCGATTCTAAAAACATCCGCTTAAAATGCCCCGAACGGTCGCAATGTATGATCGCCTGAATTAAATTCATCATTTGGGGAGTAATCGGATAGTTGTGTGGTGTGATAGTAGTAGATTGTTTCCTTTCTATACTCTCCAGAAAAAGATCAAATAAATGACCGTCCGGAAGGTATTTCTTCAGGTAGGAGGGCTGTATATTTATCTCAAGTAATTTCACACTCTCCTTAGCACACCATTCAACGGAACCCTGAAATCCACAGGCGTAGATCAGATTATGTTGATTGGCATTAAAACTCAATTTTTGGGGAAAGTGAGGTGAATGGGCACGTGATAGTCCGCCTAAGGCAAAGTGCATTTCCACCGTTTCCATGTCGGTATCGAAATAGGCCACGGTAGGTTTTGACAATAGAAAATCTCCGTAACCAATATGAATACCTTCAAAGAAAGTCTCCTTATAAGTTCCTTCCCCTAGAAACCTATCAGTAGAGTACTCTTTTTCGTAGTAAGCAGCTCCCGGCGTCACAAAAGAGTCAGGATAATCAACCTCAATGACCAGTTCTTCTAGCTCGGCACCGTATATTTTCGTTCTCATAGGCCCAGTAAGGTAATTGTATAGTGTATTGAAACAAAAATGCACAGTGGCCCAATGAATTTCAATACCTACACATAGTGTATTTAAACTACTACATGTAGCTAAATCAGTCAAAAATTACGGCCTATTTTTGTTCCCTCGACCCTAAATCTTGACGGTACTAAATATACAGTCAATTGTTTTAAGTTACTCCGTCTTGCGTAAGTTTTTATCCGTTTCACGTAGGTGTTTTATTTAGGCGGTTACTAGATTTGAATTAATTTGAAATGATTCTAAATTACTGCCAACCTACATGACAATCATACCGAGCTTGAATAGTAGGCTCACCATCAATAGTGTTTTGAAGGTTGCCTTTTTGTTCTTTCTAACTACTGTGTTTCACCCCTTACTCGCTGGATCTAATCAATGCCGGGTTACATTGACCATTCTTGACGAAAACCGGGATGAGGTTATTGGGGCTTTCATTGAGATACTCGAGGTTGACCAGAAGGCAATTAGCAATGTTAGCGGAGAGGCTACTTTCCTACTCAGTCAGGGTAATACCTATACCCTATACGTTCGCTCATTAGGTTTTGAGACGGTTCAACGTACGCTAGAAATACCAGCTGACGGAGATTTTCAGCTACAAATTATTCTGAAAGAATCCGCTACGAGTCTAGATGAGGTAGTGATCAGTGGAAAATCGCAAGGAGCGGCAACGAAAGATCTTCCTTACAAGGCGCAGGTAGTCAATTTAAGCACCTTAAGAGCCCAGCCTATTCAAGTTACTACCCTATTAAATCAGCTCCCGGGGGTGAGAATACGGCAAGAGGGTGGTGCGGGAAGCAGTGCGAATATTATGCTAAATGGTATTGATGGCAAAGGAGTAAAACTCTTCGTTGACGGCATTCCGGTATATCTGCTAGGGGCAGGCTATGCCCTCAACACTATCTCACCGGGAATGATTGAAAATATAGAAGTATACAAAGGTACTATACCAGTAGACTATGGTTCCGATGCGTTGGGAGGGGTAATCAATGTTGTCAGCCGGTATGGTAATGCGGAATACGTGGATTTGAGCTACGGTTACGGTTCTTGGAACACCCACGAAGCATCCATTACGGTTCGAGAAAACTTTGGAAGTAGTGATGATTATTTTATCAATCTGGATGGATTTTATAATTATTCCGATAATGACTACTGGATGGACAATGTCGATGTTGTGGTCGATGATCTTTTTAATACTAAGAAAGGAAGTGCCCGCCGGTTTAATGATCAGTTTCAATCCCTACTCACTCGACTTCAGGTAGGTGTCAGAAATCAACGCTGGGCCGATGAACTGATGCTGATGTCCTCATTTTCTAAAATAGATCGAGAATGGCAGCACGGACTCAGAGCCGAAGTTCCCTGGGGCGAACCCACCTCTACCCAGGACTCCTGGAATGCGACTATTTCGTGGAAAAAGTATGGTAAATCAGAGCGATGGAACGCCTCTATCGTTGCGGGCTATACGAATGATCAACTCCATTTTGTAGATACCGCCCGGAGAACCTATTTCTGGGATCAGAACTTTGTTCCAAAAACGAATGGCGGCGAGTCAGGACTGTACTCTAACGGAACCCGTCCAGTAGTGACCACCCAGACCCTATTTAGTAGAGAAAGCTTTAGCTACTTGTTAAATGACCAGCACACGCTTAATCTAACCATGCTCCTAACCAATGATGAGGTACGCATTCGTAATGAAGTACTACCTCAAGAAGACCAGGATGGACTATTACCTCCCGAAAATT
>CAKZYJ010000418.1 GCA_937884755.1 uncultured Flammeovirgaceae bacterium | reverse complement strand
TATGGCACTTCTTCCGCGACCGCCGCATAGATGCTTTTGAGGATTTGACCAAACGGTATCGCGATTAATTCAAAAAAAGTAGCTGAAGCCTAGACTAGGAGAGAAACTAGTTGCTCCGATTGTAAACAATGTAATGGTATCTCCTTCACCGCCAATATCAAAAAAAGATAATCCAAATCCAGTAAAGGTAAAGTCCAGGCTCCATCGTTCAGTAGGGAAATAAGCGAAACCGGGAGAAGCCATTAGACTGATGGATAAAGCATCTTCACTACTCCGAAACTCTCCGAATCCTGCTGCAGAACTACCGAAGGATAAAGACAACGTTCCATCTAGGAAGAAATAGAATTGATCGTCAGCAATAGGAAAGTAACGTCGTACAAAAGGGGATAAGAATAAGGTCAAATCATTATCATTTCCTCCCGTAGGCTGAACAATGACACCTAAAGTTCCCCCCAACGCCATTTGATCACTAATGAGATAACCAAAAGTTGGAGTGAATGTAAAGGCCGTTTGCGTATCTTCACTATTACCCAGCACATCAAAGCGCAGTGTGCCATTGATAAATTTACTACCGGATTCTACCTGAACTAATCCAGAAAGAGTACTGCCAAATACCAGAAATGCTAAAAATAAGTTCTTCATGTTAGAAATTTTTGTGTTTGTGTTAGTACCAATATGATTAATTCTGACTTTAAAAATCGAATGATTCTTGGAAAATATTTTTGTATTTCTGGCTGATAAAGAAGAGTAGTCTTACTTGTGTTAGAACTCTTCTTTCAGTGCTTTTTTGGGGGACTGGAACCGCTAAATCTATATCACTCAATACTCTTTCAAGATATATCCTTCACTATCCCGACAAAAAACCTAATTTTGGGCGTTTTGCATAATCCTTACTTATGACGGTATTCTTAACTGGCACCAGCGGACTGTTGGGCAGTAACGTGTTGATTGAACTGCTGAAACGTAATTATCAGGTAAAAGCCCTGTTCCGGGACGAACACGATGCCCGTCAGCACCAGCACATGAAAGACATTGAGATTTTTATGGGCGACATTACTGATGCACAAGCGATGATGCGTGGTGCCCAGGGTTGCGATGCTATTATCCACGCTGCAGCCGACACCGGCTTGTGGCCCGCCCGCTCACCCCAGTATGTAGCCACCAACGTGCAGGGAACTATCAATCTAATTGAAGCCGGAAAGAAAGCGGGAGTACAACGAATGATCGCAGTGAGTACCGCTAATGCTTTAGGCTTCGGTACCAAAGAACAACCAGGCGATGAATCTACCCCTCCTAAATTTAAGCAGTACGGTTTGGGCTACATGGAAACCAAACATCTGGCGCAGGAGATTATGCTGCGAGAAGCTCGCAACGGCTTCCCCGGATTGGTAGTGAATCCTACTTTCATGATTGGCCCCAATGATCACAAACCCAGCTCAGGACGCATGGTACTGGCGGTATACCAGGGAAAAGTGCCGGGTTACCCGGTAGGTGGAAAGAACTATGTATACGTAGGCGATGCCGCTACTGCTATCGTTAATGCGCTAGACAAAGGGAACATAGGCGAGTGCTACATTCTCGGCCACGAAAACCTCAGCTATCAGGAAGCATTCACTAAAATTGCGAACGTGATTGGCGTAAAACCACCTCAGCTTCCTATTCCTCCGGTGCTGACTAAAGCCTTTGGTGGGCTAGGAACCATTTACGGTAACCTTACCGGAGGTACGCCTAAAGTGAGTTACAAAATGGCCCGGGTTTCCTGCGACGGTCACTATTTTTCCGCTGCTAAGGCGGTACGTGAACTCAGTCTGCCCCAAACACCCATCGATACCGCTATCCGCGAGTGCTTTGATTGGTTTAAGGAGAATGGGTACTTATCTGATGAGTAGACAGCTTTTCTGAGATTTCGCCATAAAGAAGTGGGCCAAGAAAATTTAACGCAATAGAGTAATCTTTTGTAGCTTTACTCTAGCAGTATATAAAACCTCAGCAGTATGAACGGAGTAATAGTGACTTTTATCTTGTGGCTGGTTACAATTAGTCAGGCCACCTTCCCACCCAGTAAATGTAAGAATAGCCAATACATCCTAAATCAAAGTAAGCTAAAATATGATGTTAACCAGCAATGGAATCAGTCTGAGCTTAGCATGCATATTCAGGAACCTCGCATAGGTAATCCTCAGCGCTATTCGCGAGTGGTACTCAATAACACCAATAACTATTTTGAGATAGAGCGGACGTATGACGAAGGTAATATTAAGCAAAGCCTTGGCGACGATGAAGACTATCAGGTGCTTCTCGACGAGAATTCAGATGTCTCAGCCGAGATTAGGGAGAAATATCGTTTAAGTGAGGAGCGGGGCGAAGGCTATCGAAACTTTTATCAAACTATGTACGGGCTTCCTATGTCGATTACCGAAAACTTTTACACTGAGATAGCTCCTGCCGAACCAATTACTTTTGAAGGAAAAGATGCTTACCGAATCTCATTAGAGCTAAATCAAGAGATGATCAGTAAGCACTGGCGATTAATAATTGCTACAGAAGATTTCACGCTGCTGGGTGTAGAGTTTTATCACCCCGAAAACTCTAATGAGGGCGAACGGATAAAGTTCGAAGATGAAGTACAACTAGGGAATATTTCGCTACCCAGAATGCGGCACTGGTACGATAATAAAACTGAGGAATACCTAGGTTCAGATATTATTGTATCCGAAATCAGTCAGGATGCTAGTACTAATTAACCCCTACTCCACTCTTTATCAGACAAATAATGCCAATCACCGAAACTGCTACGCAATTTACTTTTAAGGCTGTACGTACTAGTGAAGATAAAGAGGCTTTTCGCCAGCTTCCCTTTCGTATTTATCGCGATGATCCTAACTGGATTCCCCATATCCGGCAGGAGATAGAAGCCGTCTTTGACCCTAGTCAGAACACGTTCTATACCCACGGGCAGGCCGATCGGTGGATTATGCGCGATGTTACTGGGCAGGTAGTAGGGCGGGTAGCCGCCTTCATCAACGAGCGCAAGGCACATACATTCAACCAGCCTACCGGCGGACTGGGCTTTTTTGAGTGTATCGACGATCAGGAAGCGGCCTTCGCGCTATTTGATCACTGCAGGGCCTGGTTGGCCGAGCGTGGTATGGAAGCCATGGACGGGCCGGTGAACTTCGGGGAAAACAATAAGTACTGGGGACTAATTACCGAAAACTACGATCTAAAGCCCTACTACGGGCAGAATTACAACCCGGAATACTACGTTCGCTTCTTTGAGGAGTATGGCTTTCAGGTGTACTTCAATCAGTATATTTTTCATAAGCTGTTCGTTACCCCTCTGCCCGAGGTTTTTCAGCGCCGCTCCGACCGGATCAAGTCCCAGCCGCAGTACGCTATCCGGACCTACGAGAAGAGTAAACCACTGAAGTACGCCCGCGACTTTATGGAAATTTACAACGACGCCTGGCAGACTCACGATAACTTCAAGGCCATGACTGAGCAGCAGGCACTTAACCTGCTGAAGCAGATTAAACCCGTGGTAGACGAGCTGTTACTTCACTTTGTGTACTACGAAGATAGCCCGATTGCCTTTATGGTGGCCCTGCCCAACATCAACCGGCTGTACGAAAAAGTAGGAGACAATATGAATCTTTGGGGCAAGCTAAAATTCCTGTTTTACCAAAAAACCACCGACGTACGCGACTGCTACGGAGTGGCCTTCGGAGTAAAGCAGAAGTACCAGATGCGGGGCATTGAGGGGCTAATATTTGATAATCTGCGGGAAGTTTGTTGGAACGAAAAAGAGCAGCGACATAAGTATGATACCTACATTGTTACCTGGGTGGGCGACTTCAACCCGAAGATGGTTCGGGTAATGGAAGCATTAGGTTGCGAGCGGGTTCGGACCATGGCTACCTACCGCAAGCTGTTTGACGAAAATGCCGAATTTGAAAGGTCACCGATTATCTGACTCCTGATACAGTATTATTCAGAAAGAGGGATCAGATCAGCTGGGTTAATCAATAACTCTACGGTTTGACCCGCTGCCAGCCCGTTACCCGAGTAGAAAGCAGTCAGTAATTCCTCGTTAGCCAAACGAACCGCCACTTCCTGGTAGTGTCCCTGGTAGTTCAGATAAGCTACCGTCCCCGGTAGCCGTACCGCGGATTCAGATCCTTTACCGTTTAATTCCGGCTTGCCAGAAGAGACCACCTGAACCTGCTCCGCCCGAATGCCTAGCTTCCCCAATGTAGTTTTCGTCTGGGATTGATAGTTTTGCCAAAAATCCGTAGGAAAAATAGCCACGGTGCCGAACAACTGGGCTACGTACGGCGTCTGGGGCTGTTCGTACACCTGTTTAGGGCTAGCTACCTGTTGTAGCTCTCCGTTCTGTAGTACAGCAATGGTATCGGCAATGCCCAAGGCATCTTTAGGCTCGTGCGTGACCATGACTACCGTAGAAGACGACTCCTGAAGGAATTCAGCCAACTCAAATTTGAGTTGTTGCTTCAATATGCTATCCAACTGTCCGAAGGGTTCGTCCATCAGCAGCAGGCGGGGTTCTTCAGCCAGAGCACGGGCCAGGGCCACCCGCTGCTTCTCACCACCCGAGAGCGTCTGAATAGCGTGGTCTTCCAGTCCGCTAAGACGACAGCGGGCCAGTAGCTCTTCGGTACGTTCCTGCCGGTATTCTCGTTCGTAGGCCCGGAGCACATGCCAGATATTTTCAAATACCGACATGTTGGCTGAAAGGCTATAGTCTTGAAAAACCTTGAGTATATCGGTATGGCCGGTTACGAGCCGACGTGAGGGTGGTGGCTAGGGTTTGCCATCAAAATGGACGGTACCTTTGGTAGGTTCCAGTAAGGCTGCTAGCGTTTTGAGCAGGGTAGTTTTTCCTGACCCACTTTCACCCACCAAGGCTAAGATTTCTCCTTCCGCAACCGAAAGGTTTATATTTTGCAAAGCAGCGGTGCCATCTTCGGCGTACTGTACTGATAATGATTCTGTTTTAATTAACGCACTCATTCAACCGGATTACATACCATATCAGTAATCCGAAAGAACCAGAAATTGTTATGAACTAACTAGCATCAGGGTTGAATACTGGCGGAGAATTGAGGGTTAGATGTCCTTAAAGTTAATTGTTTATTAGCGTACTGTACCAGCTGAATCTGGTGATCGATAAAGCTAGGGCTAAGCCGATTTTCCTTCATATGATCGCTGATAGCAATATTCTGCTCCATTAACCAGGGAAGTACCTCTTTTTTAAAGCGTTTAGCGCGAATAATTTCATCTTCCAGTAGTACGTAATAGTCGTAACATAGCAGATGGGGGCTGATACGAGCACTCTTTTTTACGGCAAAGTGCCGCTCATCGGTACCATCATAGTAAGCCATTCGATTATGCTTGCGTAAATAAGAAACGTCGCCGGACACTACTATCTCAAAAAAGCCCAGCCTAGGGGCAAACTCACCATACTGAGAAGTAAACGTTTTATAGTAGTGAACTACCTTTTGCTGCTCATCGTAATAACGAAACGAGGCAATATCCCGGGCCGAAAATGTCTTAACCGTTGCCTCCGCGCTTTTTCGGAACATCACGATATCGTGGGCATAATTGTAGCTAACTTCGCCCTGTAGCAAAGAATTATCATTGGTAGTAATCACTCCAGTAGACCAGGAAGTTTGAGGCGAAGAAAAAGCGGAACCATAGATGCTCAGCAGCATCAGAAAAATGCAGAAAAAAGTCTTCATATCAGTGTATTTTCTACCAATCAGAGGTAGCTCAAAAAATATACGCTGATGAAAATAAAGCAGTCAATTTCATCAGTCTACCTGCTCTGACTAACGAAGTATTTAATATTTTGTTAACTAATTAGATTTATGAGAGGTAATTTTTATGAAAATATTAATTTATTAGCAATTTTATCAAAAAAATATATTCTTTGCCGCTAAACATTAACAATTATTCATAAACAAGCTAGTACTCACTACAGTCTTTTGGAAGACTATGGTTCCTATACCTTACTGAGTGATGAGTTCTTTCTCGCATTAAAAATCCTGATATTTGTTCTATAAAGTATAATAAATCGATATACTTTTCTATATTTGTTATACTAAATAGAACAAAGATGGCTAAGCAACATTTGGGTGAACTGGAGGAATTGATCTTACTACTGATTGTGATGCTGGAAGAAGAAAGTGCTTACGGCCTAGCCATTCGGCGGGCCCTCAAAGAGCACGCTGCCCGCACTGTAACGATAGGGGCAGTGCATGGTACCGTTAACCGCTTAGAAAAAAAGGGATTTGTTAAGTCTTACCTAGGCGGAGCTACTGACGAAAGAGGTGGTAGAAGGAAAAGACTATTCACCGTAACCGCCCACGGAAAACGAGTACTACAGCAAAGCCGCGACGTGAAAGTAAGCCTATGGCAACAAATTCCCGAATTGGCTCTAGGCAACTTACGAATGACATGAGCCCCAAAAGCAATCAACCCCCGAAGCAGGTCGAGCAATTTCTCAGTTGGCTCTGCAAACCCGAAGTACTAGAGGAAATCTTGGGTGATCTGGAAGAATACTACATTGAGCTAACCGAAAAGCCTCGCTGGCAGCGGTCTATTTTCTATTGGTTCCAGGCAGTAAATTTTTTACGCCCCTTCGCCCTCAAAAAAATAGCATCATATTACTCGTTCAACCATACTCCTATGTTCAGAAATTACTACAAAACCTCGTTTCGGAACTTAATGCGAAACCCGCTGAGCTCCTTCATCAATATTTTTGGCTTGTCTACAGCTATCGGGGTTTGCCTGGTTGTGTACGCCTTTTTGAAGTATGACTATAGTGTAGATCGTTTTCATGAATTCAAAGACGAAGTATATCTGATTACCTTTTCGGCGGACCGAAGTGGGACCGAAGAACGGTACGGACTTACGCCCCGGCCACTAGGTGATATATTACGGCAAGACTTTACCTACATCAAATAAGTATGCCGGGTTGAAGACAAAAACGTCGTATTAAAACATGGCGATAAAGTATTTCACGAAAGTATACGATTTTCCGACCCGGAGTTTTTGGAAATGTTCACCTTCCCCCTAAAGTGGGGACTCAAGAGCTCCTTAGCTGACCCGAATAATATTATCCTATGTGAGGAAATGGCTGTAAAGCATTTCTGAAACGAAAACCCACTGGGCCAGCATGTACAGATAATTTTTGAAGAAGATCAAAGTAAGTCATTCAAAGTAACCGGAGTAGCTGAGGCCTTCCCTGAAGCTCACATCATTGATTTTCATTTCTTGATTAATTTTGAGAACCTCCAATCAAATTTCCCTGACTATAACGCGCAGGATTGGGGTAAATTCGTAAACGCCACCCTAATTCAGGTAAATGATCCTTCAGATTTAGTGCCCATTGCTCAGGGGATGGTAAAGTATCAAACGCTACACAATGAAGCCCAGCCTGATTGGGAGATTGCATCCTTCGGGTTTGAGCAGTTGGCTGACTTACACCTGAATTCGGGTAACATCAAAAACGATATTTCCTACGATGCCTCATCGGAAGGACGTATTACGTTGCCTATCGTTGCGTTGTTTATGCTCGCTCTGGCTTGCTTCAACTATATCAATATTGCTATCGTCTCAGCCGCCCGAAGACTCAAAGAAATTGGGGTGAGAAAAGTGATTGGTGCTAACCGGGGGAAGGTAATCATACAATTTTTAGCTGAAAATATATTAGTGACTGCTTTTGCACTGATCGTAGGATTAGCCCTCGCTAGCTTCGTCTTTCTACCCTGGTTCATTCAGATAGCCCAACGAAGCATGGAGCTTACCCTCCTAGACAGCAACCTTTGGGTTTTCCTCGTGTTGCTCTTGTTGCTGACGGGTACCGTATCGGGAACCTACCCTGCTTTTTACATCTCAAGGTTTGACGTAGTTAAAATATTTAAAGGCTCAGTTCAATTCGGTAAAAAGAACCCACTGACTAAAGTACTGTTAGGATTCCAACTAATTTTGGCGTGTATCACTATTACTGCTGCGGTTGTTTTTACTCATAATACTACTTACTTAAATAATCGTAGCTGGGGATATAACCAACAACAAACGCTGTATGCTGATGCAATAGACGCTACGGGATTTGAGCGACTCAGTGCACTCATGACTCAGCATCCTGATGTACTATCCATTTCTGGATCAACCCAACACCTAGGAAAAGAAACTATTTCGGCTTCTGTGCGGCAGAGTAATCGCCAGTACGAGGTGATACAACTATCCGTCGGAGCTAACTACTTTGGGACAATGGAACTGCAACTTACCGAGGGACGCATTTTTAAGGACCGCTCGGAGAGCGATAAACTGGCTATCGTAGTCAATGAGCTTCTGGTCAAAAATATGTCGCTGGAACAACCCCTAGGAAAATTGCTCGAGATTGACAGCACAAAATATGAGATCATTGGAGTAGTTAAGAACTTTCACGAAAAGAATTTCTACTACGAACTGCAACCTACTATTTTTACATTGGCCGATCAGAAAGATTATCGCTACTTAGCGATGAGAGCGAGACCTGGAGCGGAGAAAGAGACTTATAAATCATTACAATCTCAGTGGGCTACCCTCTTTCCAGAAACTCCCTTTCAAGGTGGATACCAAGCGGATGTATGGCCCGGATTTTTTGAAGATGTCGATACTCAAGAACGATTTGGAAAAACCATCGCTTTCATCACTGTACTGCTAGCCAGTCTAGGATTATACGGACTTGTTACCCTTAATGTATCCGGTAGGGTGAAAGAGTTCAGCATCAGAAAAGTGTTAGGAGCCGGCTTGAAGAATATTGCTGTTAATATTACCAAGCAGTACGTCGTCTTATGTTTTGCAGCTCTAATATTTGGATTACCCCTAAGCTACGTCCTCATAAAGGCTCTGTTAAGTATGCTCTATCCTAATTTTACACCCATAAGATTTCTAGAGATTGCACTCCCAGCAATCATACTAGTAACAGTTCTATTAGCGGTGGTTTCCGTGCAAATAGGTAAAGTTTCCAAATCAAATTTGGTAGAAGGCTTACGAACTGAATAGTCATAATTCACGACTACCGGAGAAAAAAAAGTGAGATGATAAATTCACCCCACTTTTTTTCTATCTAAGTCTTATTAATACTCCCGAATATCGATTCGTTTAACGTCTTCCGTTTCACTACCATTGTAGGGTAAAATCACCCGCAGGTAACCATTCTCATAAACCGCATCGATCAGCTCGCGGTCTACATAAGGCGGAATATCAAATACTCGGTTAAACATTGGTACCATATGCCGCGCTGCCTGATCGGAACCATCAATAAAATTGATATCGTTCAGCACAGTGTATACAATCAGTTGATTGCCTCGCAAATAGATGTTAAAAGAATCACTGTGAACGGTAGGGGCACTCACTTCTATGACCAACCGATCAGTTTCTTTCTTCAGGTTCACCCGAGTAGTGGTGGTACCACCGCTAATCGTATTTATCGTATCTATTTGTTGTATAAAATCTTTAAGTATATTCTTCATAATTATCCTCCTCTGTTTTCTCGTCAAATTATTTTTTACAAACAGCATACCATTCAAAAAGTCGTGTAATTATAGCAGACAGAATGTCGTATGTGTTACTATTCTAACGACAGAATGGCATAATAGGGTTATGCTTTATCTGATCTTTTCGGGGAGTTTGTCCGGTAAATTACTTCTAACTACGAGCGTAACCGGGTGGAAACCAGCACAAAAAGGCCTAATACTAACAATAGAAATAAATCGAGCTGCAGCGGCCCCACAGTGGGAGGAATCGCTCCCAACAGTGACGCTAGGAACACTACCAGAGCCAGCGCTGTGGCAAAGATTATTTCCGTTCCTAACTTCTGTCGGGTGAGTACAGCGGCCAAAATCATGGGAGCTAACATTGAAGTTCCGGCAAAGCTAACCCGCGCTAGTAATGCCAACTGGTCACCAGCTCGAATAGAAAACACTAAAGCGATTATTGCAAAAACAACGATGGCAACTTTGGTCTTGGTGAGCACAGATTTTTCACTACCAGAAAGTAGGGAACGAAGCTCGGTACCCATCGCAAAAATCTGAGAGTCGGTAGTAGATAGACCAGCGGCTAATAAGCCTACCACTGCCAGGGCCGCAATAATACCTGGTTGCTCATACAGTAATACTTGCGACAGGAAATCTGCCGTGCTGGCTTCGGGATAGCGGACGGCTCCGTAAAGGCCAATGAAGGCAGTGGGAAGGATTACCAGAATGGCGAAGATACCCACGGCTACTGCCATCAGATGTGTCGTTCGTAGATTTCGCATAATTACCAGACGAATAGCTAATTGAGGTTGGGTAATCGGTATGCAGAGTATTACTAAAAAAGAGGCGATCAGAAACTGCGGGGTGAACAACCCATTAGGCCCAGGGGTAGAAAGCAACTCGGGATTGGCAGCTTGCACTTCAGTAAATAATGATGACAGACTATCGAACTTCTCCACGCAGGCAATGCCAATAATCCAGCTAACCACTAGCAGAGTTAAGCCCTGTACCGCATCCGCGTGCATAATGGCCTTCAATCCGCCAATCTCACTGTAGAGCAGCATCACGCCTACAATCACCACCGACCAACCCCAAGGTGGCATTGCCTCGGGAAAAACGGCAGTTAGAAAAATGGCAATCCCCCGGATTTGGATGGCCACGTAGGGCACCAGAAAGATGAACATACCGGCAAAGCATACGTAGCCCGCCAACCGGTTACCGTAACAGTTTTCCAGCAGGCCCGACATGCCCTTGAACCCTTTTTCCTTGACCTTCTTTCGCAAATAATAGCCGAACCAGAGAATGAGAAAGATCATCCCCCCGTCGGAAATGGCCAGGAATATCCAGGCTCCAATGCCGTGGGTCCGGAAAAAGTCGGGCATGCCCAAAATGGTGAAGGTACTGAACAGGGTAGCCGCAAAGGTGAGAAAGCCGAGAATAACGCCGATGTTGGAACCCGCCATCAGGTAGTCTTCAGCAGATTTGTTGCTGCGGAAAGAACGAGTGGCTACGTACGCTAGCATCCCTAAATAAATAGAGCCAATGATAAAAACCCAGGTTGTCATAGTAAGGTAGTTAGCTTAGTCTTCGTCCTCGTTTCGTCCGGGATGCACGCGGGTGCCAATGTAAGTGATCAACACGAACAAAATCATAATCACAAAAGTCATCCACAAGGTGTAGGGAATACCGAATAGCATAGGTTCATACACCCCCTTGGGAATAACCAGTGGAGTAAAGGTAATGATAGATAGGATAAAAGTAGCAATAATGCAGAGATGCCAATAGGTTTTGTTAGGAGGAGACGACATAGTTGTTGGTTAGTAGTGTTATGGTATTATAGTTTACAATGTTTTTAAGCTCAGTATTTAAGATTGGTCAGTGTAAAGAAATAACACTAACACTGTAACACCTAAACACTAGATTAATGTAAACAATCGGCTCCAGCGTATTTTTTGAAGCCAGGATGCAGTTTTATCGTAAGAAAACCAAACGAGTACTGGCTTGCCGACAATATGATCTTCCGGTACAAAGCCCCAAAAGCGGGAATCCAGTGAGTTATGACGATTATCGCCTACCATGAAGTAGTAGCCCTGCTGAAATTCGTACTCCTCAACTTGATGCCCATTGATCACTAACTTATCGTTAACCAGTTCGGCACCTACGTTTTCATAGTGGACGATGGCCGTGCTGTAAAGTGCCAAATTCTCCGGAGTCATTTCTATCCGATCACCCGCTTTGGGCAGATAGATTGGGCCGTAGTGATCAATCGTCCAGTCATTTGATCCTTGCTGAGGATACAACTGGCTGCGCATTTCCCCCGGCTCATGAATAATTTCCTCTACTGCTTGCACAAAAGGCATTTTTGCTAACTGAGCAGCAGCTTCTGACTCAGCATTAATCTGATAACCTTCGGAACTTCGATAATATTCATCAATCCCCAAACGCCTAAACACCCGAGGATGAATGGTCTGACTTGTTTGCACCCAGTAACTCGTCTGCCCGTGTAGCGGCTTCGCTAATAATTCCCCATTGACCAAAACTTCTCCGGCTTGTATCTTCAGGCTATCTCCCGGCAAAGCGACACAGCGCTTAACATAAAAAGTTTTCATATCTACCGGTCGATCCCATTCGGGTGGATAGTGAAAAACTACCTCTTCGTTGCGTTTAAACTCACTAAAACCAGGTAGACGATAGTAGGGTAGTTGAATCCAACTCAGGTACTCAGGGATTTCGGTGCCTGGCAAATTTTGGTGAATGAGCGGTAATTGGAGTGGAGTTCGCGGAGTAGTTGCTCCGTAGTGCAGTTTGCTTACAAACAGATAATCACCGACCAACAGCGAGTTTTCCATGGATGAAGTAGGAATCGCAAAGGCTTCCATGAATAAGCTGCGAATTAACGAAGCGGCAATTTCGTCAAACACAATAGTATGAAGCCTCTCCTTCCAAACGGGTTTGGGAGTAGCAGGCTTTGGTTTTTTGGTAAAAAATTTCATAGTAACAGGGGGTAAATTTCTTGTATAACGTACTAAAGACGGGGAATCGTCAATCCGCCGTCTACCATAATAGTTTGCCCGGTAGAGTAGGGAAAATAGCCCTGCGCTAGTGCCACCACGGCTTTGGCTACATCGTCGGGATAGCCCCAGCGGGGTTGCACACATAATCCTTCTTCTATCAGCTTATCGTATTTATCGGTTACACCCGAGGTCATATCGGTTTTAGTAACGCCAGGGCGCACATCGTATACCGGAATGCCGTATTCACCCAGGCGGGTAGCAAACAGTAGTGTCATCATACTCATACCTGCTTTAGAAATACAGTATTCACCGCGATTTACCGAAGCTACCGTAGCCGAGATAGAGGAGATATTGATAATGTAAGCTGAGAAATCTTCGTCGGCTTTTCGCTGTTCAATCATCCAGTTAGCGGCTTGCTGGGTTAAAAAATACGGGCCTTGCAGGTTAGTTTTCATCACCCACTCGTAGCTCTCTTCGCTGGTTTCCAGAATATCTTTTCGCTCTTTTGGGGCCACCCCAGCATTATTGACCAGTACGTTCAGCCGGCCGTAGTGCTCCCGAATCTGCTGAAGCATTCGCTGGCGGTCGGTAGTTTCGGCAATATTACCCTGGCAGTAGATGGCATCTCCCTCGTGCTGCTTTAGTTTCTTGATGACATCAGTCACCGCTTCAGCCGGGCGCATACCGTTAATGGCTACGTTAAACCCTTCCTTTGCTAAAGCTTCGGCAACCCCAAATCCAATCCCCCGGCTACCTCCGGTAATAAAAGCTACTTTGTTCATTGTTCGATTGTTCTATTGCTGATTGTTATTTGTGCTTGGGGCGTGGTGCTGGGAGAAAGTATTTTTACTCCTGGCATCTCGCTCCTGGCGCTCTGCTCCTAGCTTTCCAAATCCGGAATATCTACCCAGCAGCGTTTCTCCCAGCTTTCCAGCCCTTTTTCGGCTAGTTGTACGCCTTTGGCACCTTCCAGCAGAGTGTAGGGGAAGGGTTCGTCTTTCACTACGTGGCGCAGGAACATCTCCCACTGAACTTTGAAGGCGTTGTCGTGGTACTCCTGCTCGGGTATCTTGGCCCAGCCATCATAGAAGTCAATCGGTTGGACAATATCGGGGTTCCAGACCGGCTTGGGAGTGTTGCCATAGTGTTGAATCCAGCACTCCCGTAATCCGGCTACGGCCGAGCCTTTGGTCCCGTCAATTTGTAAAGTAAGCAGATCATCACGACGAACGCGCACTGCCCAGGATGAATTGAAGTGAGCGATGACTCCGCCTTCCAATTCAAAGGTAGCATAAGCGGCATCATCAGCAGTAGCCTGATAGGTATTACCCTGTTCGTCTACCCGTTCGGGAATATGGGTAGCCCCTAAGCAGGAAACAGCTTTGACTTTCCCGAAAATATTATCCAGCACGTAGCGCCAGTGGCAGAGCATATCTACAATAATACCACCGTCTTCTTCCTTCTTGTAGTTCCAGGAAGGCCGCTGAGCCGGAATGGTATCCCCCTCAAACACCCAGTAGCCAAACTCGCCCCGTACCGATAGAATTTTACCAAAGAAGCCGTTTTCAATTAGGCGCTTTACTTTAACCAGGCCCGGCAGCCAGAGTTTGTCCTGCACTACGCCATTTTTAACTCCGTGCTGCTGGCATACTTTGTAAATATCCAGGGCAGTTTTGGTATCAGTAGCAGTAGGTTTCTCGCAGTATACGTGCTTGCCGGCGGCGGCGGCTTTATGTACTGCTTCGGCCCGGCGGCCCGTAGTTTGGGCATCAAAATAAATTGAGTACTGATCATCCTGCAGAGCTTCATCTACATTAGTGGTATATTTCTCTACCCCCGAACGTTCGCACAGCTTTTGCAGCTTCACCGCGTTGCGACCTACCAGAATCGGGTCAGGCATAATTACCTCGGTAGGGCTAATCTTTACCCCCCCCTGTTTTATGATTTCTACAATGGAGCGTATCAGGTGCTGGTTGGTACCCATTCGCCCGGTTACGCCGTTCATGATTACGCCTACCCGGTGGGTGGTAAGTTCGGTGCTCATAGCTTTTTGTGCTGGTAGTGTTAAATAAAAAATTGAGAGCGTTCAAGTTAGTGTTCTAAACGCTTTCTGCCAAAAATTTTATGCAACCGATAACAAATCTCTATTATCTCGGTGAGGTGGGTAGCACATGAAGAGGAAGGAAAAGGAACAGGAATAGGAACAGTTGATCGAGGTAGCCTCTACTGTAAGTACCAACAGAAAGTGATCGCCCATGAGAGCGACCACTTAGTTGCACGCTAATAACCACCTTTTGCGTTTTTTTATGCTGGCCAGCGAGATCTAATGCTTTGCAGCAAACTGTGGATTAGCAGATATCTGGGAAGGGTTTAGGCGTCCTGAAGTTTAAATGTGATGGGTAATACCATTCTAACCTTGACAGGCTTGCCGCGCTGTTTTCCGGGAGCCCACTTGATTGGGGACTCTTTGATGACGCGAACAGCTTCTTGGTCACAGCCAGCGCCAATTCCTTTGATTGCTTCTATCTCCCGAACAGAACCGTCGGGGAAAACAACGAACTGAACGAACACCTTTCCCTCGGTGCTGGTAGTTCTGGCCCGGCTAGGATAGTTCATGTTCTGCTGAATGTACTGGTAGAAAGCATTCATACCTCCTTCTGGTTCAGGAAACTGCTCTACTACTACAAATACCTCGTCTACCTCTTCTTCCTCTGGTTCTTCTAATACTGGAGCATACTCACGTGCTTCAATTACAGTAGACTCTTTGATTTCAATGTCCAACGATATTTCCAAATCATCAATTTCTATCTCATCGGCTACGGCGATAATTTCGGGTTGGATGATTTTGGGTGGGGGTGGAGGGGGCTGCTCGGTAGGTGGTATCTCCATCACATCTTCGTACTCATCGTTCATGGCGGTTACAAACTCAACCAGAGAGTCGTTATCGTACGTTTTCCATTCAAAGACGATAGTGACCAAGAGCATGCTGGTGGCTAAACCGATGCTCAGGAATAGGGGTCTCAGATGATTGTAATCAAGGGCGGGATTTTTTTTAGGTGTCATGGCGGTGGTGGTTAAAGGGTGCTACATCGTTTATTTGATAGTAATAAGTTCCCCTTTTTATTCCCCGATAACTATGACGGCACTCAGCGTAAAAAGTGATTATTATCAGTTTTTGGAAGGAAAGGCTTTTATAACCTCTCTTAGGAAGTAATTCTTATCAAAATTGCCCCGAGCGGTAACCCCCAACCGTACTATTACCAGCTTGTGATCGGGTAAAACGAACACACTTTGCCCGTCAAAACCCTCAGCAAAGAATAATTCAGTAGGCACATCCGGAAATTCACGCTGGTCGGGACGGTTGCGCTCTCCGGCATTAAGCCAAAACTGGGCTCCGTATTTACGAAAAGGAGCGTCTTCTACTGGTTTAGTGGTGTAGTTTACCCAGCCTTCGGGCAAAATTCGCTTTCCCTGCCACACTCCGTCGTGGTAGTACAGTAGCCCGAATTTAGCCCAATCGCGGGCGGTCGCCATCATATACGACGAGCCAACAAACGTACCGGATAAATCAGTCTCCATCACCACACTAGTCATACCCAGCGGCCGAAAGAGCTGCTGATAGGGCAGAGCGTAGTAGGCTTCATCGCCCCAGTGCTGCCTCAGCAACGAAGAAAGGATATTAGTGGTACCGCTGGAGTAATACCACTCCTCGCCTGGTTCTTCTTCTAAAGGCTGATTGATAGCCACCTCTGCCATATCTTCGGAAAGATATAGCATCCGTGTAACGTCACTCACCCCAAAGTAGGTCTCATCCCAGGCCAACCCACTGCTCATCCGTAGTAGATCATCCCAGCTAATATTCTGGCGAGGATCATCTTCCTTTTGCCAGGCCGGTACCGGAGCAGGCTTGTTAATATCAATATCCGACTGCCGCACGCTGATACCTACCATCGCATTGATGATACTTTTGGTCATTGACCAGCCGGGCATACGAGTTTGGGCCGAAAAGTCGGAAGCATAGCCTTCCGTCACTAACGTATCGTCGTACACTACCACCACTGCCTTGGTATTTTTTAGCTGCTCCGGGTCGGGTTCGGCAAATGACCAGTCCAACGCACTCTGAAGTTGAGTGTAGTCAACTGCATTAAGCGAATCGGTATTCTCAGGAATAGTATAGCCCGAAGTAGTTTGGGCGGTCAGGTGCTGAAGTTGGGTTACTTCCGGCAGTGCAGCATCGTTAACTAATAATACACAACCCGCGCCAGGGCGATAGATAGCTTTGCGGGCAGCCACTCCGAAGATAGATGATGAAGCTGATTGCTCCTCGCTATCTATCTGATAGTCGGCCAGACGGTAAGGGTAACGCGCCAGTTCAGTTGATAGGACTGATTGTTCGGTACGCTCAGCCACAAAATGACAAGAGCAGAGATGTTTGGCCCCAAACCCAGTCAGCACTGGCAGCGCCTGAGAAATGTAGTATATGGAGTAACCTATACTAATAGCGAAAATGAGCAAGAAAATATTTCGGATGAGTTTTATTCGCGACCTGCTTTGCACCAATGCTGATGAATTTTTGTTTACCGAAAAAGCTAACATGTCAAGTTAAATCTTCGTGTTACATAAAAAAACTTTTTACTATGTATATTCCATTTGACGAGATGCCTGCTACGGCTCGGGTTTGGGTTTATCAGACTAATCGCCCCCTAAACAATATCGAACAAAATTATGCTTTACAGCGAGGGCAGCAGTTTGCCAGCCAGTGGGCGGCCCACGGGCAAGACCTTCGTTCTTCGGTACAGGTTCTTCACAATCACTTTCTAATCATGGCGGTAGACGAACAGTACAACGCAGCCAGCGGTTGTTCTATTGATAGTTCGGTAGGGCTGGTGCGCGAACTGGAACAGCAGTTTGGGCAGCAATCTCGTTTTAGCTTCTTCGATCGTCTACAAATTGCCTTCTGGCAAGACGATGAAGTGCACTTATTGCCAATGAAGGAAGCAAAAACTAAAGTGAGTAACGGAGAGATTTCACCGGAAGCACTCATGTTTGATAACACCGTACCCACTAAGGAGGCACTAGAAAATCGCTGGAAAATACCCGTAAAGGACTCCTGGCTCGCTCGTTTTGTACCTAAGGAGGTGAGCAATTAATTGTTAAAAGAGTATTTTGCACCAAATTTTTAATACGCTAAACATGAAGAACGAAGATAGGATCGTAGAGCTTTTGGCCGAGAGTTTAAAGAAGCAGGATGTATTTGTAGAGGAAATGAAACAAATGCGAGGTGATATCAGTGAGATGCGGGGCGGTATTGGTAGAGTAGTAGCCTCAGTAGATGCTTTAACTGACATAGTGAAGGCTTGGATGGAGAAAACAAGGAAGATAGATGATTTGGAAGAACGTTTACGAAAAGTAGAAGAAAAAACTAGCCACTTGTAAAGCAGAGCATCGTTTATACTTTCTGCTACGAAAGTACGTTTCAAAAGTGTCTCACTAGTATGTTCTTCGTTATTAGCCAGCATAATTCGTATCTTTAAAAAATTTCGAAATATTTATGAGTAAGTTACATCGTTACTCGATTCCTTTTTTATTCCTCTGCGTACTGCTCAGTGCGTGTAATCCGGGGCGGCGGGCGCTAATTAAAGGCTATAATAGCTTTGAGACCGGCGACTATAATGTGGCCATTGATCAGTACCGGATTGCGATGGATAATGGAGTGGAAGTGGCTGAGTCAAATTACAAGGTAGCTGAATCCTACCGACTGAGTAACCGCTTAGATCAGGCAGCCGAATACTACGAAGCAGCCATTGATTTAGGTGTACCCGATACGGCAGTAGTATTTCACTACGCAATGGCCCTGAAGCAAAACGGCGAATATGAGGAAGCCAAAAGGCAACTGGAAGAATATATGGATCTTTCAGAAGATAGCGTGTTAGAGTACACCGAATGGGCTCAGCAGGAAATTACTAATCTGGATAACCTCGATAGCATCCTAATCAAAGACCAATACTTTGAGATTGAACCGCTTACCGCAGTGAACACCGAAGAAGCTGAGTACGCCCCTACCGTGTTCCGAGGCTCTTTTTACTTCACCTCATCCCGCGGTAGCGAGAAAATTTATAAGGCTACCGGTACAGGTTTTACCAACATTTATAAAGCCCCTATCCAGGGCGATCAGGTGCTTACCGAACAGGCCCGGCTCCTAGGAGACGAATTTGCTACAGAAGGGATTAACGAAGGGGCCATTACTTTCTCGCCTAGCGGCAAGATGATGGTATTCGCCCGAGGCAACAACGGAAAGAAAAAAGGAACTCGGGATGTAAATCTCTACATGTCGCGCTACCAAAAAGGAAGCTGGACTACTCCCGAAATTCTGAGTATCAACGATCCTAACGCCTGGGACTCGACTCCTACTTTTAGTCGCGATGGCAAAACGCTCTATTTTGCCTCTAACCGCCCCGGTGGACAGGGCGGTATCGATCTGTACTCAGCTCGGGTAGATGGCCGAGGCCGCTGGAGCAATGTGCGGAATATGGGTAGCACCATTAATACGCCGGGCCACGAGATGTTTCCTTACGTAACTGACGATGGAAAACTGTATTTTTCTTCGGACGGGCACCCCAGTATGGGCGCTCTGGATATTTTTGTGGCTGTTCGTAGGGAAGGAGAGATTACGATTGAAAATTTAGGCCCTCCCGTTAATTCGGTAGCCGACGATTTTGGCATGTCGTTTACCACTATCAAAGATGGCTACTTCACCTCTAACCGTAGTGATGGCGCGGGTGACGACGACATTTACGCTTTCGTTAATAACGATCCGGAGTTGAAAATCGTGAATTACTTCTTGGCTGGAATTACGGTAACAAAGGATGAGGAAAGCGGAGAAGAAGAAATTGTGGAAAACGTGAAAGTGAGATTACGATTCCCACAAGGTGATGACATTGCCAACGAAACTACCGGCAATGAAGGAGAATTTGGCTTTAAGGTAGACGGTGGAACCAACTACGAACTGGTTGCCGAAAAAGAAGGCTTCTTCACCGAAAGAGTAGAGTTCAGTACCGTCGGAAAAACTATTCCGCAGGAGGACCTAGTAGATATGGTGACCGATACCACTTTCCGGACCAAGATTGTACTAAACAAACTGATACTTGACAAACCCATTGTGCTGGAAAATATCTACTACGAATTTGATGAAGACTTCATTACCGACGCTGCTGCAATAGAGCTGGATAAACTGGTAGGTATATTGGAAGATAATCCTCAGATTGTAATTGAGCTAAGCTCTCATACCGACTCTCGGGGTGACAATGATTACAATCAAGATCTGTCTCAGCGCAGAGCCGAATCAGCAGTACAGTATTTGGTAGAAAGTGGTATTAGTCCTAACCGGATTGCCGCCCGGGGCTACGGCGAAAGCCAGTTAATCATCAAAAACGCGATCACCGAAGATCAGCACGAGATCAATCGTCGTACCGAATTCAAGGTTACCCGTATTCAGAATATCCCGCAAGCTAGTAGTTCATCTGAATAAAATTAATTTGCTATTCAGGATTACAAATCCTGAACTCTATAAAAGTACATAGCAAAACATCAACGCTCATTCGACTGGCGAATGAGCGTTTTCTTTTTCGTATCGCAGGAGGAGTTCATTATCATTTTTATCCATTGTACATTGCACATTATTCATTGTTCATTACTTAAGTATGAGCGAACGTTACCAACAACGGGGAGTATCCGCTACCAAAGAAGATGTACATCGGGCCATCCGTCACGTAGATAAGGGCTTATTTCCCAAAGCCTTCTGCAAAATTGTACCCGACTGGCTGGGGGGCAATGATGCCTATTGCAATATCATGCACGCCGACGGAGCCGGCACTAAATCATCGTTAGCCTATTTGTACTGGAAAGAAACCGGCGATCTTTCGGTCTGGAAGGGTATTGCCCAGGATGCGGTGGTGATGAATACCGATGACCTGCTGTGTGTAGGCGCTACCGATAATATTTTGCTCTCCTCTACCATCGGACGCAATAAGCATCTAATTCCTGGCGACGTGATTCAGGCCATCATTGAGGGTACCGAAGAGGTATTACAATTGCTACGCGACTACGGCATGAATATTATCAGCACCGGAGGCGAAACTGCTGACCTGGGCGACCTGGTGCGTACTATTGTGGTAGATAGCACCGTTACCGCCCGCATGCGGCGGGATGAAGTGATTAGTAACGACCGAATTGCAGCGGGAGATGTGGTGGTAGGGTTAGCTTCCTTCGGGCAGGCCAGCTACGAAACGGAGTACAACGGCGGCATGGGCAGCAATGGCCTCACCTCAGCCCGGCACGACGTTTTTCATTATCTGCTAGCCGAGCGCTACCCCGAAAGCTACGATCCTCAGGTACCACCAGAACTGGTATACACTGGCAGCCAGGCGCTCACTGATGAACTTACAATAGAAAATCAAAACATTAGAGTAGGAAAACTGGTACTATCGCCTACCCGTACCTACGCTCCTATTGTTCGAGAAATGCTGAATCACCTTCGGCCTCATATTCACGGTATGATACACTGTAGTGGTGGAGCGCAGACCAAGGTGCTGCATTTTGTGGATGGTCTGCACGTAGTTAAGGACAACCTGTTCCCCACCCCTCCACTGTTTCAACTTATTCAGCAGGAGAGCCAGACTAGTTGGCAGGAAATGTACCAGGTATTCAATATGGGCCACCGGTTGGAGTTCTACGTCCCGGAAACGTACGCCCAAGAAATTATTGAGATCTCAGAAAGCTTCGGAGTAGCCGCTCAAATCATTGGGGGAGTGGAGACTTCCGAGCAGAAACAAGTAACCATCCAGAGTGAGTATGGGACGTTCGTCTATCAATGATGCATTTTGGAAGCAATTATATTCATAGGGATTCAGGCATCGGGGAAATCAACATTCTACAAAGAGCGGTTTTTCAATTCGCACGTTCGCATCAGCTTAGATTTACTGAACACTAGAAACAAGCAGGAAAAGTTTCTGGAAACTTGTTTTGCTACCCAAACCATGTTTGTAGTTGACAATACTAACCCGACACTTGCCGAGCGAAAATTCTTTATAGAGACAGCAAAGGTCAATAAATACAAGGTAATAGGCTACTACTTCAAGTCCTCTATCGAGGAAGCACTGAAAAGAAACTCAGAGAGATCGGGGAAAGAAAGAATTCCTGATGTGGGTATTCTCGGATGTTACACGAAATTGGTAGTTCCGAGCTACCAAGAAGGCTTTGACCAACTGTATTATGTCAAAACGAAAGCGGGTAATTTTAGTATCAACGATTGGGTAGATGAAGTTTGATGAGTTAGACAGCCGGATGAGAGTCTTTGAGACTAACTATGATGTCTCGGTGATGCCGGATGTGTATATGGTTGCCAGAATTGATGGGAGAGGTTTTACCAGGCTAACCAAAGAGAAACATAACTTTCAGAAACCATTTGATGAAACTTTCCGGGATTACATGATCAAAACTACCAAGCATCTGATGGTTTGTGGGTTTAAAGTAGTTTATGGATATACGCAGAGTGATGAAATCTCACTACTCTTTGATGCAAACGAAGATACTTTTTCTAGAAAGGTCCGAAAATACAATTCAATTCTGGCTGCTGAGGCTAGTGCTAAGTTTTCTTTGTTGCTTAACGATCTAGCATCCTTCGACTGTCGTATCTCTCAGCTACCTGGTAAGCAAAACGTAGTAGATTATTTTAGTTGGCGAAATGAAGATGCTCACCGAAATGCATTGAATGCTCACTGTTACTGGTTGCTAAGAAAGGAGGGGCGAAGTGCCGGTGAAGCAACAAAAGAAATCAAAGGTAAATCTAACGCCTCTAAGAATGAATTGCTGTTTCGGCATGGGTTAAATTTTAATGATTTGCCCAAATGGCAAAAGAGAGGAGTTGGACTACAATGGGAAAGCTACGAAAAAGCAGGTTGGAACCCGGTAGAGAAGAAGCAAGAGGTGGCAATCAGGAAGAAAATAGTCACCAATATGGAACTTCCCATGAAGGATGAGTACGATAAGTTTATCCAGGAGATACTAGATAAATAGTAACCAATCGGCTAAAGCTTACGATTGCAGCGTAGGCGGAGAATGAGCTTTTCTAATTCTACTGGGCGTTGGGTGCCGATTAGTATCTGTTGGTCGTCGGACAGATGCAGTTGTAAACCAAAGCGGCCCGAGATGGTATATGATTTGCCTTGAAGGCCGTAGCGCATACCCCAGCCACCGTATTCGGCAATACCGTCGTAGTCGCGGATGTACATTTCTTCAATATCAGCCCAGGGAATGCGGCGAGGCGACCATTGCAGTGGAAATAGCTGGAAGGTAACCCCTTCTTCGTCGATCTTGGTAAACATATGAGCTTTGTAGGCAATCAAGACCAGCAGTCCCCAAATGCCACCGATAAACAATAGAGCGGGAGTCGATAACCAGTGCGTACCCGAAAGCTGATGCTGCACCACTTGCAGTATCCCTAAGAATAGCAGTGTACCTAACAGAGCCCCTAACAGTACCCAAATCCAGGTCTGGCGAAAGCGCTGGACTTCCGTGAAGTAGGGTGGGTTTTGATTATCCTGCCGATACGAAGATGTTTTAGTATCTACCATCGTTACCGTTGGTTACGCTAGTACTAGTTACGAAGGGGACTGCATTTTTCAAAGTGGGTAGCATACTCATTGTGTAAGAAATTTCTCTATTTTGCAATTTATTAGGGAGCGGGCTGACGACATTCTTTTGCGTATTGGGCACTATACCCGTATCTTCAAATCGCTTCTTTTTATAGTGCATTCATTTACTTAGTGTATTAAAGTTTTTATTTCTTACATATCTGTGTAGATTTTTAGCAAATATGCATACTATCAAAATTCAAAATGCTAGGATTGTAAACGAGAATAGCATCCGCGAAGCCGAGGTGCTCATTGAAGGTCAGTTCATCACTCGTATTGAAGGTGACCTCTCTTCCGTAACAGCCGATGCTACCTATGACGCTCAGGGAAACTACCTGCTACCCGGCCTGATCGACGATCAAGTGCACTTCCGGGAGCCAGGACTCACCCATAAAGCCACCGTCTACACTGAAGCCAAGGCGGCAGTAGCTGGGGGTATCACTTCCTTTATGGAGATGCCCAATACAGTTCCGAATACGCTAACCCAATCACTTCTTCAGGATAAATACGATGTGGCCGCCCAGCAATCATTGGCTAATTATTCCTTTTATATGGGCGTCTCCAATGATAATCTGGACGAGGTGCTGCACACAGATACGCAGCGAGTCTGCGGTCTTAAAGTATTCATGGGTTCATCTACCGGAAATATGCTAGTAGATAATGAACAGACACTTCGTAATGTGTTTTCCAGGTCACCCATGCTGGTGGCTACCCACTGCGAAGATGAGGCTACCATCCGGGCTAATATGCAGCGTTTCCGCGAGAAGTATGGGGAGGAAGTACCTATCCGTTTTCATCCCGAAATTCGCAGCGAAGAGGCTTGTTATAAGTCGTCGTCACTAGCGGTATCGTTAGCGCAGGAGTTCGGCACCCGACTGCACGTATTGCATATCTCTACTGCCAAGGAGCTATCGCTATTCAGCAATGCTCGCCCGCTAGCGGATAAACATATTACGGCTGAAGCCTGCCTACACCATTTGTGGTTTAACGATCAAGACTACGAGGAGAAGGGAACATTCATTAAATGGAACCCTGCCGTGAAAACTGCCCATGATCGGGAGGCTATATTTAATGCTGTGCTGGATGATACTATTGATGTACTGGCAACTGACCACGCTCCCCATACACTAGCCGAAAAGCAGCAGACTTACTTTAAGGCTCCCTCAGGCGGGCCACTGGTGCAACATAATCTGGTAGCCTTACTAGAACTCTATCACCAGGATAAAATCTCGCTGGAAAAAATTGTGGAGAAGGCCTGTCATCATCCGGCCGAGCTATTTCAAGTAGACCGACGTGGGTTCATCCGGGAGGGTCACTTTGCCGATTTGGTGCTGGTTGATTTGAACCGCCCCTGGACGGTTCAGACCGATAACATTCTGTATCAATGCGGTTGGTCGCCCTTTGAAGGAACCACTTTCCGGTCGCAGGTTACACACACCTTTGTATCAGGGCACTGTGCCTATGATAACGGCCACTTTGATGAATCAAAACAAGGACAGCGATTGTTATTTCAACGTGAACCAAATTAATCCACGTCGAATACGTATCTGTACTTGCCATCAACTCAAAACAGCTTGGCTAAAAAACTAAATATTGTTTTACTGCTGTTCACGCTCGTTGCCTACGCCAGCCCTTACGTTTCACCGGCTGACGCGTGGCTAGCTGGCTTTTTTTCGTTAACCATACCGGTGTTACTGCTGCTGCATGCTTTTTTGCTTGCTTACTATATCGTAAAGAAAAAGAATTGGTATATCTATCCTCTAATTGCGTTGGCAATAGGTTACCAATATTTGCTAGCCAGCTTCTCGGTTAGTGGCTCGTTAGCTACTGATAGCCCCTCGTTTTCGGTGCTGAGCTATAATGTGCGGGTGTTTAATACCTATGCCTACCTTCAGGATGAAAATACTCCAGGACAGGCTATGGTCAACTGGCTTACGACGGATTCTGCCGATATTAAATGCTTACAGGAGTACTACAACGACGATCGGTCTCCGGTTTTTAATAACACTGAGCAGTTATCCGACCAGGGTGAATACCAGAGCTATATTCTTCCTACGCTGGTTAACCGAATTGGGGCTGAGTTCGGACTGGCTACTTTTAGTCGGTTTCCTATTATCTACCGGGGTGCTCTGGCTTTACCCGATTCTGCTCATTACGGTATTTACACTGATGTAGTCATAAACCAAGATACCGTGCGGATTTATAATGTTCATTTACAATCAATGAGTATTGATGAAAACGATCTGAGCGACTTTGAGAGGGTGCGAAACAATTATGCAACAGTCTTTCATAAGCTCAAGCACGGATTTGTGAGCCGGGCCAGCCAGGTTGATAATTTGGTAAACCATCTACAGTCTAGCCCCTACCCAGTAGTTGTGTGCGGAGATTTTAATGATCTGCCGTATAGTTATACTTATTTTACCCTACGGCGGCAGTTGCATAATGCCTTCGAGCGAGCTGGTAACGGGCTTGGCTTCAGCTACAACGGGCGGCTATTCTTTCTGCGAATAGACAACCAGTTTTACAGCGACGCGCTGGAATCCGGTTCTTACCGAACGATTCGAGGCGTAACCTATTCAGATCATTTTCCGGTGAAAACTCGCTATACCTTCACGAAAAATTGATAGCAGTATTGGTAATCTAACCGTAGATTCCTAAATTTGTGACCCTTTACAAATGGTGATTGTAGTTCAGTTGGTTAGAACGCCTGATTGTGGTTCAGGAGGTCG
>CAKZYJ010000417.1 GCA_937884755.1 uncultured Flammeovirgaceae bacterium | reverse complement strand
TGGTAAATTATGATACAATTGTTACTTACTTGGCTACTAAAAAGTAACTGTAAAGTAACTGTCTAACAGATTATTATCTTCGTTTCAACCAAGTAAGTAAGCAGAAAAAAGTAATGATGGAATTAGAAACAGTAAGCTTTGCTACACATTACCACGGTGATTTGCTAGTAGCGTTAGTAAAAGGGTATCCCGACTCTTTGCCCCTAGTTGCTCCGGTGGTGGATAGAGAATCTGTTGATAAAGATAGGATGTACGTAGTAGATACCGTAATGGGCGATTTTTTGAGTGAAGAAGTCGGTCGGGTGTCGGTAATCGTTCCCGCTGGTTTTTGACTTACTACAAATTTCCTACACAAACAGGTTGCCCCGACCTTGGACTAGTCCCCGTAGGGCTTGGGTATTATTTTGCAGAACTGGTACAAATTTGGACTGCAACGCATCTTGCAACGATCCAGATTACAGATGGTTACCCTAGGATGTTTGGGACACACCCTACAATCCAAACTCTACAGCTATCTTTCTTAACGGTTCGGAAGCCTTCATAAAATTGGTGATTGGTTTTAGACATTTCCTCTACCCTACTACGCCGGAATGTTATCGTACAGGTGCTTGATGGCGTGGCGATCAATGGTTTGTTCGGATTGCCATAGATCATAGTCTTTTTGCAGCCCGACCCACACCTCCGCCGAGGTATTGAAGGCTTCGGATAACCGAACGGCCATATCGGTACTAATACCCGCCCTTCCATTCACGATAGCCGATAAGTTCTTACGGGCAATCCCTAACGCTTGGGCGGTCTCGGTAATCGTCAGCCCAAGCGGTTCCATATACATTTCTTTTAATATTGCACCGGGATGTTCCGGTTGCATACCCATTTTCAACATTTCTTAATCCTTACTGGTAATCAATATAAACTACGTCTTTAAATTCACCTTCTCCATAGCGGAAGATAATCAGGAACTACACGGAAATCTTCACGCCATAAAATCCGGCCAGATCGCCGGTGAGCTTATGTAAGCCCGACCCCGGATAATTCATATCTTGCAAGGTCTGCACCCGAGTCATTAGCCCTAAGACCATTCGTATCTTTGGCAAGTGCTCGGCGGGCAGCCTTGAAACATCGTTTCGCTCATAGAGCCGCTTTAAGCCCTTGTGTTTGATACTCTCAATCATACGTAAACGTAACACGATACGTTACGGGTGTCAAGTGTTTCGTTCTTCAATTTTTCTTTTTGCACCCCCTACCCTCTCCCAAGCCTACCAATAGTATCGTACTATTACCTCCCCTTTTGCTTATCTTCATGCTATGTATTTACTGGATACCATAGAGGCTACACTATCTCAAGTGGTTCAATTTCATTTGCCAGCAACGCTCAAAAGTAGATATGATCTACTGCACTGCCAATCGGTAGATTGCACGGGTGTGTTCCCGCTGCCGCAAACTCACCCAAGAAACGGACACCTGGCCAGCTCGCATGATTCTACAAACATGCCATGAAGATTCTGAGCGTAGCCAGATCGTGGGAACAATATCCTCGCCAGGGCATTGGCGAGTGTCTCTCAACGTAAAGCATTAGCTTGTGCGTGAGCGCTTCCCCGCCGGGGCAAGAGGATATCAGGGAAGAATGATGCCTATTTTCTTGAGCAACTCCTTTTCTTCCTCCGTAACGCTTGATTTACCGGCTTTTTGCCGAAAGTACCAATTCTGAAGACGAACATCATCGGGTAGCTTGTTGGTCAGGCGTAATGACTCAGCCACTTGCTCATATTGTTCCCGCCATTTCCGTGCCTTTTTCGCCGCTTTATCGGACTTAAATTCAAACCCTATACTTTTTAAGCGGGCCCGACGGGCATCCTCTAGCCTTTCTTCGTTTTGCCGTAAAGAGCGTACCCAATTAAATAACTTCTTATTGGGGTAATATATCGTTACGTTGGTATGGCCGTGCTCATCCTTGAATTTCTTTAACAAATTGAAGTATACCTCGAATGTCAAATCCCGTTGGCGGGGCATGTCAAACTGAAACCCTACATCGGTTAACCGTTTTTTTTGGTCGGCAGTCAGATTGTCAGAAAAACGACGCTGGCGTTTCACCCATTCCGCCAACCGTTGGTCAACATACGTGCTCGGTACCTGGGTATGGCCATGCTTCTTGTAAAAGCGCTTCAGCATTTTGAACATTTGTTCCCAAAATGAGGAAAAAGAACGATCCCAGGAAAAGTTAATATCGTCCAGCATTGCTTTACGGGTGGGCGATAAGGAAGCGGCTTGTTGCCGTTGACGAAGTATCCAGGCATATAGCCGTCTATTCTGACGGTAAAGATTGGATATATTGTCATTTCCATGATCACGCACATGTTGGCGTAATAAATAATAATTAAACATCCAGCGACACGCATAATTGTCCGCCTCAAAAGGAAACGCTAATTCACTCAGACAGCTCGGGGCTTCTTCCGGATTTTCCCTAGCAAAAACCGATTGTCGGTATAGATCGGAGAACTCCGGGTACGGGGGTACATAGGTATGGCCGTAGCGTAGCTTGAAATCGGCAAGATCCTGACAAAAGTTACTAATATCCACCCAAGTATGATTTTCTAACGAGTAAAGGTAGAAAATCTAGGGTAAGATGACATACTAATCCTGGGCCTGTAGTTGCTTTTGATGCTTTTCTATGGTGCGTTTCGCCTCATCAAACGCTAACAACCCCCGCAAATATATCGTATCGTATTCCGTTCTAACGAGCAAATCAGCCAAGCCTAACCATCCATAGATTCGCGGTTTATGCACGTTGATTTCCTTGATCTCGCCGACTTTAACCGCCGCAAATTGCGGGTCTTGTACCATAAGCCATTCGGTATTTAAGCGGTAGATTGTCCGTTTGGTCTTAACGTAACAATACAGGGCATAGGGAGCCGTAACGAGCAGAAGACAGGAGACAAAAACCCAAAAATTTACCGCTGGGTGAGGATGACCTTTCCAAAGCTCTTTTACCTCAGTATCGTTTTCCATGGTGAAGTCTAAAAATTAATACGAAATCCGACCGCCGGTTGGAAGACAATAGCATCCTGTTGGGAAGCGATATAAAAGTCGGCCCGATAACGCGAGAAGATGGTCAGGCTTCGAGAAAGGTACCATTCTGCTAACAGATGGACGTGTCCGCCAAAACGAAATTTTTCTTCCACGTCATAGGTGTCCGGGTCAAAGTCCTCGGGTTGCCCTTCGTTTTCTATCCCTACACTATCCCGTTGGATACCTGAGAAGGATACTTCATCCACGTGTCGAAAGCGCTGCGTAAGGCCAACCCCCGCGTTGATGTAGAGGTGGCGAAAAAGTCGAAATAGCGCATAATCGACCGATTGACGCAGTATATAGTCCGTTTGGCGGACATCTACCTGCGCGGTATACGGAGCACGGTTGTAGTCATAGCGTTTCTGGTGCGGATGATAGGCTCCCGTAAACTCGAGCTGAATCGATCGGGTAAGGAACACCTGATAGCCAAGCCCAACCCCGAAGTCCGAGGCGGGTTGATGCGGAAAATAAGAAACAAGCACCCCCGTTTCCACTGGGTAATGAAATTGCGCCTGGGCAGATATGGTACTAAATAAAAGAAGCAGGGGTAGTAGCCAATAATTATTCATCGTCAAAATATTGTTTAAGTTGCAAATACTGGGATACCAAGCGATGCGATTGAGTTTTTAGCGGGTCCCCCCGCTCTTGTACGCTGAGTAGAATGCTATCACTTTTTTCCACAAACTCGTAGCTCAAGGTAATGTAGTGTTGAGCAATCCGTTGGGTCTCGATGCGTTCCAGGTCGGTCATGGTAAGCCTTCTGTCCTGCAGTACGTTCTGGGATAACTCAGTACCTTTTTTTCGGTACTGTTTGGCCCACTTACGATAGGCTTGAGCAACCTGTAATGCCCGTTTGTCAGCAAATTCATGGTAGTATGTCCGCAGGGTCTGTTGGCCAACGGACAACTGACGGAAGGCATCCGGATCAGTGGGTAGTGCTTCGGTCACATAGAGAAAATCAGCCAATGTTTTAGCGGCGACCGCTTCGTTTCCTTGCTGGTACAAATGATGAATGCCT
>CAKZYJ010000416.1 GCA_937884755.1 uncultured Flammeovirgaceae bacterium | reverse complement strand
ACTCCCTCCAGGGTCGAGTAGCTGGGGTACAAATCGCCGGGGCCAGCGGTAACATCGGAGGGTCTTCCCGCATTCTGATTCGAGGGGCTAACTCCGTTTCCGGTAATAACCAGCCCTTGTTTGTAGTAGACGGTACACCCATAGATAACTCTAACTTTAATAGTGAAGATACCCAAAAAGCCAATGGGGGTATAGACTACGGCAATGCGGCTCAGGATCTTAACCCTGATGATATAGCATCAATTTCTATTCTCAAGGGACCAAGCGCCGCTGCCCTCTATGGCTCCCGGGCGGCTAATGGTGTAATTTTGATTACGACCAAGAGTGGACAAAACAATCAAGGCATTGGGGTGAGCGTAAACTCTAATGTGACATTTAGTGAAGTATTCATCCTGCCCGAATATCAGAATGAGTACGGAGGCGGCTATAAGCAAGAGTTTGATATGTATAACGGTCAGCCCATTGTGGCAACTCAAGCTGACGAAAGTTGGGGCCCCCGATTAGACGGGCAGATGGTACGGCACTGGGGCAGCTTTTATCCCAACTCAGCGGAGTTTGGCGAACTAAGACCCTGGGTCGCTAACCCTAATAACATTCGCGATTTCTACGAAACGGGCATCAATCTCGCCAATAATGTGTCTCTTACTGCGGGAAATGATATAGCTAGCTTTCGTTTATCCTACACTAATGTGGATCAGAAGGGCGTTTTCCCTTACAGTGAACTCAAGAGAAATACCCTGAGCTTTAGCGGTGACGCTACTATTACAGACAAGCTTAGTACCAGTATCCGACTAAACTATATCGATTCAAAAGTAAACGGCCGTCCAGTCACTGGCGATTACATCGGGTATGGGGCTCAAAGTGTACAGTCTTCTTTTAATACTTGGTTTCAGCGGCAACTGGATATGAACCGGATGAGACCTACCACTACTCCAGCGGGTCTCCAGCGGCTATGGAACCTTTCCGGCCCCGAAGATTTAACTCCTTTCTACTGGAATAATCCTTACTGGGAGCTACAAGAGGCCTCCAATCAGGATATGCGGGAGCGCGTATTCGGTCATGTTTCCCTCTCCTATCAGATCAACGATTATCTCAAACTTACCGGCTGGGCCCGCACGGATTTCTACGACGACCGCCGTGAGGCCTGGACACCAATTGGCCACGTAAACATCAGTTCCTACGCAGAGGATGTACGGAAAGTATCCGAAAATAACTACGAGTTTCTAGCTCAGTACAATCGACGGTTCTTAGGGGAAAGTATCTCTTTAACGGCCAATCTGGGGGCTAACCGCCGGGTACAGACCCTCTTCAGGAACTACGGCAAGACCAACGGAGGACTGAGCGTACCCAATTTTTATTCCCTAGAGGCATCTAAAGATCGACCAACGATCACCGATATGTCACAACAGCGAGAGATAAACAGCCTGTACGGTAGCGTGAACGTAGGTTACCGAGAGTTGATCTACCTAGATGCCTCCTTGCGTAATGATTGGTCTTCCACCTTACCCGTAGATAATAACTCCTATCTCTATCCGGCATTTGCTACCAGTTTTGTGTTCTCTGAACTGATAGGGAGTGAAAGTTTTCTTTCGTTTGGAAAAATCCGGGCGGGATGGGCTAAGGTAGGTAACGACACTAACCCCTACCGCTTATATCAGATATATGAGCCACTCGGCTCTTTCGGAACCACCCCGCTATTCACGGTTCCTAACACCCTTAATAATGCTAACCTCAAACCGGAGATAACAACTTCCTACGAAGTAGGGGTAGATATGCAATTTCTCAAGGGCCGTATTGCCTTGGATGCAACCTACTACAATAGTATTGCCACCAACCAGATTATCCAGCTTCCGGTATCCGGCACTTCTGGTAACGAGTTTAATATTGTCAATGCTGGGGAAATGACCAACCGGGGAGTTGAGCTAATGCTGACTGTGATTCCGATAGAAACATTGTCGGGCTTCACCTGGGATCTATCGCTCAACCTGGCCCGAAATATCAATGAAGTAGTGAGTCTGGCTGACGGTCAGGAGAACTTTCAATTGGCCGATCGTCGGGTTACGGTAAACGCCCGGGTCGGGGAGCCCTATGGTACCATCGTAGGCGATGGCTTTGCCACCAATGAGAACGGAGAGCGGTTAGTTGATAACGAAGGTTTATATATCCGAGAATTCGGTAAAGTACTGGGAAATGTTATGGCTGACTACACTGGTGGTCTCAGTAGCACCTTTTCTTACAAAGGTTTTACGCTCAGCTCTTTGGTCGACTTCCAAAAAGGAGGTGATCTTTTTGTAGGAACCCGCTCGGTGGGCACCTACGCGGGTCTGCTCAGCGAAACAATAGGTCTCAACGATCTTGGCAACCCCATGCGTAGCCCGGTGAGTGATGGCGGAGGTATCCGTGCCGAAGGAGTACTGGAAAGCGGAGAACAAAATACCCAATATGTTGAAGCGGTAGATTATTTCAAAGATATTACGGGGATAGATGAGTATAGTGTATTTAATGCTAGCTTTGTAAAGTTACGTGAAGTACGATTAGGCTATGCTTTCCCTAGCAAATTGTTTGATAACCTTCCTATCAATAGCGTAACACTCAGCCTGGTCGGGAGAAATCTGGCGCTGCTGTACTCTAAGGTACCCCACGTAGATCCCGAAACCACCTTAGGCTCAGGTAATATCCAAGGACTGGAAAACTCCCAATTACCGAGTACCCGCTCAGTAGGTTTTAACCTGAACATCAAACTATAATCTGTCAATTCCTAGAAAAATTATCATGAAAGAACTAACTACATATCTACTGGTATTTGCTCTGACCTGTTCTCTATCAGCTTGTGATGATGGTTTTGAGGAAATGAATGAGGACCCCAACAATCCCACCGAAGTTCCGACTTCCTACATCTTAGCTGGTGCTCAGACTAACCTAATGGAAGAATTCTTTGGACTCTACAATGAAGCTTTTAAGCTGAATTTATTGGGCATGCGTTATATGCAGTATTGGACTTCTACACTTTACACCGATACTGATCGCTACGTAGTCATTGAAGAGGACTTTACCCCGATTTATCATAAAGGACTGCGTGATATGCAAGAAATAATTAATCTGAACTCTGACCCTGAAACTGCAGCAAGAGCGGCTTTTTCTGGCCCCAATGTAAACCAGATTGCTGTAGCTCGTATCATCAAAGCTTGGTCGTTTCATAATCTGACTGATATATGGGGGGATATTCCCTACAGTGAAGCCCTACTGGAATCGGCGAACGTAACCCCGACATACGATCCGCAGGAAGAGATTTACACTGATCTAATCAACGAACTGGATGAGGCTTGGTCACAGATAGACGAAGGAGCTGGAAGTATTGAAGGTGACCTGATCTTGTCGGGCGACATGGCCAAGTGGAAGCTCTTTGCCCAATCGCTGCGCCTACGACTGGGAATGCGGCTTACGGAAGCTAAACCGGCAATGGCGCAGGAGGTTGTAGTCGATGCTATTACTAAAGGAGTATTTGAAAGTAATGCCGATAACGTGCTCTTTACTTACAATGAACAGGTACCCTTTGTGAATCCCTGGTACAACGAATTTCATCTGGAAACCATTACGCTGGCCGTATCCAATACCATGATTGATAAGCTGATGGCACTAGGAGATCCCCGACTGCCTTATTTTGCTGAAGAAGCCGATGCATTGGGGGAGTACATCGGCATGCCCTATGGGGTGAATGCCGCGATTGCCGGAAGTATCAAGAATGAGGAAGTATCTTTGCCCGCTGATCAGATTACCACGCCTACGTTTCCGGCGGTACTTCAATCTTATTCCGAAGTGCTTTTTCTAAAATCAGAAGCTGCTGCCCGGGGTTGGATTGCTGAGGATGCCGAAGAACTCTATGCGGATGCTATAGCCGCTTCCTTTGAACAGTGGGGGGCTCCGGCTAGTGACCTAGCGACTTATCTTACTCAACCCGAAGTAGCTTATGACCCTACGAATTTCAGAAAATCTATTGGCAACCAAAAGTGGCTCGCCCTGTATACGCAGGGCATGGAGGCCTGGTCTGAATGGCGGAGACTAGACTATCCCCTACTGATGCCTGCTCCCGATGCAGCGGCAGGAAGGGACATTCCCCGAAGAAAGGGCTACCCGATTTCCGAGATCAGCCTCAACCGAGACAACTACGAAGAGGCCATTGCCCGGCAAGGCCCGGATGTAATGAGCACCCAGGTATGGTGGGATCAGTAAATTAGATACATTGAATTACTCAAAAAATAAACATTCACTCAGTTAACCTAATCATTTCTGCATTATGAGAGCACTCATCAAAACAACTCTTTTACTCACCTTAGCGTGCTTACCTATGCTGGTGTCAATGGTATCTGCCCAGCAGATGGCTATGAAATACCAGCACCCCCTAGATCCATTAGATTCTAATGAACTAAAGCTGGTAAAGCAGGTGCTGCTGAAAGAAAACAAAATTCAGCACGATAGCAGTCACTACTTCAGTATGGTCTACTTGAGAGAGCCGCTAAAAGCTGATGTGCAGGCCTGGAAAGCAGGCGACCCTATATCCCGGGAGGCCTTCGCAGCTCTGTATGAATACGAAAGCAATACCCTTACTGAGGCCATTATTGATCTCAGTGAAGAAAAGTTACTCTCTTACGAAGTTATCCCGGATAAACAGCCCGTGGGCTCTTTCAAGAAAGATTCTATTGCCAGTGATATTCTGGCAATAGACGAAACATGGCTAGCTGCCCTGGAAAAGCGAGGTATCAACCCTGATTCTATCCGCGTACACGGAAATTACGCTGCCGATATGGGAATTGGCCCAAAGGGCAACCGGGAGCAAATTGTTAGTGCATACTATAAAAATAAAAAGTATAAACGAGTACCCATTGGCGGCTTGTTTGCGCACGTGGATCTTACCGATCAGAAAGTGCTCAAAGTCATCGATGAAGGTAAAGGTTGGAGTGAACCTACTGATCCAGGCTACTTTGAGGGTGATGAAGTAGAAATTACGCTACCCGCCATGAAGCAGGTCATGATTAGTCAGCCCGACGGAGTAAATTATGAATTGAAGGGCAACCAAGTGATCACGCCTCACTGGAAGGTTCGCTATGGCATCCACAACCGGGAAGGACTGGTTGTCTACGATGTGCAGTATTATGATCCCTACCAAGAAAGGTGGCGTAAAATTATGTACCGGGGTTCTATCGTAGAAATGATCGTTAATTATGGCTCCCCTGATTTACTCAATGCTACTAACAACTACTTTGACCAGGGAGAGTTCCGGTTTTTTCAAACGAAAAATCGTCCGTTAACTGCGGGCTCAGATGCCCCCGAAAATGCTACTTACCTGAGTGCTACGGTGCATGATCATTGGGGCAACCCGGTGGAAATTGACAGTGCATTGGCAATTTACGAAGAGTACGGTGGTCCGCTCTGGAGACACGAAGGTCATGCCCGCCGCGCCACAGACCTAACGTTAAAGTACTACATTACGGCGGGTAACTATGATTACGGGTTCATCTGGAAGTTTAAGGAAGATGGCACGATCGTAGTAGACAATGAACTACAGGGTATTGTCCACATTCGTAGTGTAGAACGGCCAAATGATATGCCCGGACATAACAATGAAGCCTACAACGGCAATTATCACGGAGTAACGGTTTATCCACACGTAGAGGCAAATAACCACCAGCATTGGCACGTATTCCGCCTGGACTTGGATGTAGATGGCGTAAATAATTCGGTAGCCGAGGTCAATAATATCAGCCCGCCAGCCGGACCAGAAAACCCTTACCGGAACACCATTATTGCCCAGCCAACGATGCTTAAGAGTGAGAAGCAGGCTATTCGTAATGTGAATGCTGCAAGCACCCGACGTTGGCGCGTGATGACTCCCGGAGTGCGAGATTCTCTAGGTCGGATACCTAGTTACGTACTGATGCCTTCGGAGGGAGCCGTACCGCTAGCGCAGGAAGGCTCCTCCCTTTCTAATCGAGCGAAAGTGCTGTACAATCATATGTGGGTAACCCCTTACGACCGGGATGAGATGTATCCGGCGGGTATGTATCCGGCCAGTAACCAGCAGTGGGCGGGGCTGCCTGAGTGGACCACTCAAGATCGTAGTATTGAGAATACCGATGTGGTACTCTGGTACGTGATGGGCAAAACCCATATCGTTCGTTCGGAGGACTGGCCGATTATGAACCGAGCCTACATGTCGTTCAAACTCATGCCATTCGGTTTCTTCGAGCAAAACCCGGTTCTAGGTAAGCCTCCCGTTACTATTCCTGACGGGCTAACTAATACAGAAACACCGGATGAAACTATAACCGGACAAAAACCTACTGGCGATGCTAAATCATCTTCAAAAAACCGCGAGTGAGTTTTTTTGATTTTTTTTTATCCCTAGCTCGGTGGATAGTACACTTCTCTTATCATATTAAACATAAGCCGGGCGTACCCTGGCTTTTTTTATACTTTACTGCCAAAGAGAAGTAGAAACTTTCACTTTTCTAACAACTCCAAAGCCGCCGCACTCATCGCTCGGATTCCAGTTTTGATGGTAGGCTCAGGCACCGGGGCGTAGAAGGGGGAGTGTAAAGATGGTAGCTTGGTTCCAGTTTCTTCAGCTTCTTTCACCTTCTGCGGGTCTACGGCACCGAGCCAGAACATACAGATGGGTACTTTTTTGTCCTGCATTCCGTAAAGACTAAAATCCTCTCCGACCATATTGGGAGGGGTTTCTACTACTTTATCCTCACCCAGCATTTTTTTAAATACCGTTGTCAGTCGATTAGTCAACTCAGTATTGTTGATGGTAGCGGGAGTCTGCGGGTCGCGGATGCGAACGGTGGGATACTTCTCTTCGGGCAGTCGGGCGGCCTGAGCGTGACTTTGAGAAATCCGTTTTAAAGCTCTTATGATCCGGTTACGCACCTGGGGCGAGTAGGAACGAACGGTCAGTTGTAGTTTCACCTCATCGGGAATGATATTGTGTACGGTGCCACCGTGAATGGAACCTACTGTCACTACCGCTGGGTTAATGGGATTAATCTCTCGGCTTACGATCGTTTGAAAGGAGTTGATCATTTGAGCGGCTAGCACAATGGGATCTTTGGTGGTGTGAGGAGCGGCTCCGTGCCCGCCCTCGCCGTAGACTGTAATGTCTACCATATCCACACTAGCCATAAACGCTCCCGCCCGATAACCCACGGTTCCGGCAGGTAAAGAGGCGTTGTCATGCAAGGCAATGGCGTAGTCGGGCACCGGAATTTTATCGTACAAATTGGCTTTGAAGAGTGCATCTGCCCCAAAACCTGTTTCTTCTGCCGACTGGGCTACCATTACCAGCGTACCACTCCACTGCTCTTTCATTTGTACCATCGTCCGAGCCGTACCCAAAAATACGGTCATGTGAATATCGTGTCCGCAGGCATGCATTACCCCTACCGTTTCTCCGGCGGCGTTGGTGCCCGTAGCGGTACTGGCGTAAGGTACCCCCGTCTTTTCTTCTAACGGCAGTGCATCCATGTCAGTACGGATGAGTAATGTAGGCCCTTCCCCATTTTTCAGCACCCCGGCTAGGTTGTACATACCCAAACGTTCCTGAACTTCAAACCCTAAACTCCTAAGTTCATTGGCAATTAGTAGGGCGGTTTGCTCTTCCTGTGAGGAAAGCTCAGGATGCTGGTGCAGGTATTTATACAGTGTATCTAGTGACGGATATTGCTGGTTGACGAAGCTTTGGACTTGGTTATCAGTAGAAGACTGAGCGACAGCAAAACTGTTGATAATAAGAAGTATGAATAATGAAACGATATTTCTCATAGAGCAGAATGATAACTAAAAATACTTTACTCTTACCGTAAGGAGATTTGAGGTTGGAAATTTTCACCGTTGACAGTAACATCTTGCATCAGAATATCCTCAGCAAACTCAATCTGGCTGCTTTCTCCAGCTTGATTGATTGTGATGTCGTCAAGAAAAACCCGTTGGATGGGAGCAGCTTCTACACCTACGATTTTGAAGGGACGTTCGTTCACCGTTTTGCAGCGGATATTGCTTACATAGAAGTCGTTAAACTGGGTGGGATAATTATTGCCCCGGTAGCCGTGGTAATCCATCCGAAAGATAAACATAGCTTCGTCGCAACTCGCAATATCCAGGTTTCGGATGTATACTTGCTCTACCTGTCCACCCCGGTCGAGGTTACATTTAAAATTCAGAGCGTGCTTACCGTCGCGTAGCTGGCAATCTTCTACGAATACGTTCCGCACTCCGCCCGACATCTCTGAGCCAATGCATACTGCATTCACCCCGGAGGCTAGCGTACAGTTACGGATCACTACATTTTCGGTGGGTGACCGGTTCCAGGCATCCTGATCGCGCCCGGCCTTAATGGAAATAGCATCATCGTGGGTGTTCACCGTACAGTCTTCAATCAGCACATCGGTGCAGGAATCGGGATCAATACCATCATCGTTGGTAGTACCCTGCTGAATGTTGAGTCCGCGAATGGTCACATTGGTGCAGAATACCGGATGCACCGTCCAGAACGGACTGCTTTTAAGAGTCACTCCCTCAATCAATATATTCTCGCATTCGTAGAACTCAATCAGCGTAGGGCGTAAGTAATGATCTTTCCCATCACCGTAGCCATCGTCTTGCCCATTTCCATCTAAATCTAAAAAACCATTACCGAATACGCGCTGCTCTTCGGGAATGGTATCGTTGCCCATCTGCCGCAGTACTTTCTTGTCCGCATCCTGATTCTTTCCGTCGTTGTCGCGTTTCCACAACGCCCAGGTGCCTTCAGTTTGCCCGTCGATCGTACCCGTGCCCGTCACCGCAATATTTTCCTGCTGATAAGCATAAATCAGGGGCGAGTAATTGTAGGCAACGGTTCCTTCCCAACGTACTTTTACCAGGGGTGTATAATCTTCGGGATTAGTACCGAATAGGATTGTTGCGCCTTCTTCCAGATGCAGATTCACGTTACTCAATAGATGGATAGGGCCATTACTCAAGTAAGTACCGGTCGGCACTATTACTTGCCCCCCTCCACCTTCGTGACAGGCTTGTACCGCCTCTTGAATGGCTGCCTGGGAGTCGAAGGCAGAATCATTTTTAGCACCGTAGTCCAGAATGTTGACCTCGGACGAGGAAAAGCTCGGCGGTTGAATGCGGCTTAAGATTTCGTCTACTTGCTGCCATCCTTGTTGTTCCTGCGCTTGGGCAAAATCATAGGTGAATGAACTAGCTGCATCCGGTGACTTCTCGTTAGAAGTAGTACAGGCTACTGACAGCAGAGCGACCAAAAAGGCCATTCTGCTTTTGATGTTGATCATTATCTATTGCATTTCGATAAATGCCCAAGATAAGGGAGAAGTCACAAGAAAGACAAATAGCAAACGAGCCTCTTCACGTTTCGGCTACTAACTCAGATTGTATTTTGGACCCTTATCCGGTTCACACTAGCCGGTACGGATAGCGATTGGTTCATCACTGGGTCGGGAATAGCCTCTCCAGCGGTTAACTGTAAAGGAAGTACTCCCGCCCAAACCGGTAATTCATAGTCAGCTTCATCGTCTTTGGGTGGACCAGTACGAATCTTGGCCGAAGCCTCTTCTATTTTCATCGCTAGCACTTTGGTAGCCTTTAGCTCTTGGGCATTAGGGGGGCGAACTTCACTCCAGCGTCCTTTCAGAATCTGGTCAGTGATAATGAAGAGAGCCTGCTCTTTATCTTCTTCCGGCACCAAATAAGCCGTCCCGAAGAGCACCACCGACCGGTAGTTGAAGCTGTGGTGCATTGCGGAGCGAGCTAGCACAATGCCATCGGTATGAGTAACGGTAACACAGACCGGAAGCCCTTTTTCCAGTTGGTTAAGCATTCGGTTACCAACCGCACCGTGCAGGTAGATCGTATCACTCTCCCGCCCGAAACCATAGGCATTGGGGATCACGTAAGGCTGTTTGCCAATCGTAAAACCGACATGGCAAATATAACCAGCATCAAGAATCTGGTGAACGATTTCCCGGTCGTAATGTCCTCGTTTGGGTGATCTTTTAACAGTATTGCGGGATGATTTAGGGTAGTTATTCATGAAAATTGTTCGATTACGCCCGGCGCCCGGTTCAATGGCTAAATTGCTAATTGTTCATTGTACAGTTTTTAACTGTTATCGGTTTTCTGGTAAAATATTTTCGTAGCGGGTCAAGAGTTTCTGATGGTCAGTGATACTGACTGGCTTCCTTATCCTTTCCGTAGATGCAGGGTGTTTCATCAATTGCACCTGAGGTCGGATGGGACGGGGCGTGAATCCACCGCCGCAGTTAGGGCATACATTTTTTAGGGTCGTTTCTACACATTGCTGGCAAAACGTGCACTCGTAGGTGCAGATCATAGCCTCCGTTGAATCATAAGGTAAATCTTTGTCGCAGTTTTCGCAGTTGGGTCGGATGGTCAGCATAGCTTTCATTGGAAATTCTTGGGTAAAGGTATATTTTTACCGGTCCATTTATATCCACCAGTTTTTATAATATCGATGGGCCAGTTATATCCTTGGAAAACCAGTATCCCACTTGATCGGCAGAGCCACCGGCCACTGTACCTACAAATTGTGGATGCGCTAATTAGAGAAATAGTATCGGGTCGGTTAGCCTCGGAATACAAAATGCCCGGCACCCGCTACCTAGCTTCCTTACTGGAAGTAAATCGAAAAACGATAGCGATCGCCTACGATGAGCTAACTGCTCAAGGTTGGTTAAAGACAGTGCCCGCTAAAGGGACGTTCGTCTCGGATTCGCTACCGCAGTTAAAACCGGTAGTTCCATCAGACGCCCCTTCTTCGACCTACCTGCCCGAAAAGGCTCGTTTCGAAGTCACTACGCTCGTTTCTTCCTTTCGTAATTCTCCCAACGCACTGCTACGCATTACCGACGGTTCACCCGATGTTCGATTGGCTCCTACAGAAGAAATATACCGTTGGTGCCGACAGATAGCTAAATCAGCTACCTCGTTGCGCTACCAGGATGAGCAGGGTGATTCATACTTGCGGGAAACGCTGGCGCAATATCTCCGACAAACCCGGGGACTTGTCTGCCAACCTGAGCAGTTACTGATCACCCGGGGTAGTCAGATGGGAATCTTTCTGGCTTTTCAGGCTTTGCTGCAAGCGGGTGATACAGTCATTGTGGGCGAAGTCAGCTATCCCGAAGCCAACCGAGTGATTGAGCTATGCGGAGGAAACCAACTAGAGGTTCCGGTAGATGAACAGGGGTTATCTACTGATGCCATAGAAGCTATTTGCCAGCGCCAACCGGTACGAGCCCTCTACATTACTTCCCATCACCACTACCCCACTACGGTTACGTTGAGTATTGACCGTCGGATGAAGTTGCTGGCGCTAGCGCAAAAGTACGACTTTGCCATTGTAGAAGACGATTACGACTACGATTTTCACTATGCCAGCAGTCCGCTACTGCCGCTGGCTAGCTTAGATACGCAGGGTTGCGTAATTTATCTGGGTTCGTTTACCAAGTGCATTGCTCCAGCCATCCGGGTAGGCTACCTGGCCGCCCCTACCGACTTTATCCGCAGTATTACCCCCTACCGCCGTCTAATTGATCGGCAAGGCGATCCGGTGATGGAACGGGCCCTAGCCAAGTGGATTGAAGCGGGAGACTTACAGCGTCACGTGAAAAAGTCGCTACGGATTTATCGGGAACGCCGAAATTTCCTTAGTCAGTACCTTCGTGTGTATCTAAACTCCGCTCTATCGTTTCGGGAGCCGGAAGGCGGTATGGCTACCTGGGTACGCTGCGATTCAATCATAGATACACTGGCCTTAGCTCAGTATGCTTCTAAACGGGAAGTCTCGCTAGAAGGGGTTGAACATTGGCAAAATTACCAGGGAATACGTTTGGGATTTGCTTCGCTCACTTCAGATGAACTGGAGCAGGGAATGAACGTGGTTACCAAGGGTATCAACTTTTTGCAAAAGAAAAACTAGGGTAAACTATTGACTATTATTTCGCTAATCCCTAATTATGTAGGTACCTACGTAAATTTTCTACTATGTCACATCAAGATGTTTTTTCCGAGTTAGGATTGTTGAGTTTGGGTAGTCGTCTGAAGCGATTGAGTGATCAGATGATGTACCAAGTCAGCGATATCTACCACCATCGGCAGATTGATTTTGAGCCTAGCTGGCTACCGGTTTTCACGCTACTGCAAGACGGTAACGCCCGCGCCGTTACCGATATTAGCCAGACTTTAGGACTAGCTCATCCTTCGGTAATTCAGATCACGAACGCCATGATTAAAAAGGGAGTAGTTACTTCTCAAAAAGATCCTACTGATTCCCGCCGTCGCTTGATTCAACTGACCGAGCGCGGAAAGAGAGTACGAACTGATTTGACCGAAGTTTGGGATGATATTCGGCAGTCGGTAAACCAAATCATGCACGAAGCCAACTGTGATTTGCTTCAGGATCTTGAAGCCGTAGAAAAAGTGATGACCCATCAGAATTTATTTCATAGAACCGAAAAGCAGTATTTACAACGTACATCAGCGCCACCTAAAGTAGAAATTGTTCCTTATGATGATGCTATTCATCGGCAGGCATTTAAAGATCTGAACCTAGCTTGGGTAGAGCGATGGTTTACAATGGAAGCTGCTGACTACGAAGCATTGTATCACCCCCAAGAACATTATATTGATCTCGGCGGGGCTATACTTATAGCGGAACTAAACGGTGAAGTAGTAGGTACCTGTGCACTTTTCAAAGTAGATGACCAACTGTTTGAATTATCAAAAATGACCGTAGCCGAAAAGGCTCGAGGGCTAGGAGTAGGCAGAAAGTTAGGACAAGCTACACTAAAGAAGGCTCGCGAGTTAAGTGCCCAGAAAGTGAAACTGTACTCTAACGATGTTTTACAACCAGCTCTTCATCTCTATCAGAAGCTAGGTTTTCAGCATGTTCCATTAGATGCCGAGGCAGAAGAATATCAGCGGTCAAATGTACAGATGGAAATAGATCTATCTGTAAACGAAGCAGTGTAAATGCCGCAACTTTCGGGTATTTTAACTCGCCTCTCATTTCTACTTTTGTTATACACTAATCAAGAAAAGAAATGAATACTCAAGACCGTATCAACTTTGACCGTATTGCTGAGGCTATCACGTACATCCAAGCTAACTATCAGTCGCAGCCTAGCTTAGACGAAGTAGCTGAGAAAATTCACGTTAGTCCCTTTCACTTTCAGCGCATGTTTTCCGAGTGGGCGGGTACCAGCCCAAAGAAGTTCTTACAGTACATCAGCCTGAACCACGCGAAGAAGTTGCTGAAAGAAAACCAGGCTACACTCTTTGAAACGGCTCACGAAACCGGGCTTTCCGGTACCAGCCGATTGCACGACCTATTCATCAATATCGAGGGAATGACTCCGGCGGAGTACAAAAACGGGGGGAAGAATCTGGCAATCAACTATAGCTTTGCTGAAAGCCCATTCGGAAATGTGATTGTAGCATCTACCGCTAAAGGCATTTGCCATCTAGCTTTCTCGGATGAGGATAATCAAGCTTTCGCTACACTACAGCATCAGTTTCCTAATGCCAGCTTTCAGCAGAAAACAGATATGCTTCAGCAAAATGCGCTATTTATCTTTACCCACGATTGGCAGCAGTTACCCGAAATTAAACTTCACTTGAAAGGTACTCCGTTTCAACTTAAGGTGTGGGAGGCATTGCTAAAAATCCCGATGGGCCAGTGCTCTACCTACGGAAGCATCGCCCAGCAGATTGAGCACGCCCGAGCATCCCGGGCAGTAGGTTCTGCAGTAGGTAGCAATCCTGTTGCTTTTCTCATTCCTTGCCACCGAGTAATTCAGTCTACCGGTCATATTGGGCAGTACCATTGGGGCAGTACCCGTAAAACCGCCATCATTGGTTGGGAAGGAGCAAAAACCGCAATTGCTAGTTAATTCAACACAGGATAGCCGCTACAAAGGCTATCCCTTTGATTACTCCTAAGATGATAAGCCATTCTAATGTGAGTCGCTTGGAGCTGCTCCGACTAATCAAAGGAGGTGCAATAGAGTTAGCTGGAAATCGGAAACTAAAAATCTACGGCACACTTCATTGCTTGTCGGGGAAGCGAATGAAACAGGAGAATCGAGTTTTCTTTGTGAACGAACCGGAAGCCATTGAGCATGGTTACCGTCCTTGCGGCCATTGTATGAGAGTCGCTTATAAAATCTGGAAAGAAGCAAAAGTAGAAAGTTAAAAATTACAGATTATAGCAAAAGATGAATAATGAATCATTAGACCTTAGTTTAGAGGAATTTGAGCAGCTTTTAGTACAAAGTAATGAATTGGTTATAAACCAGTATCAGGAGCTAAACGAGAAAAAAGCTTACCATGATTTTACCCTGGCCGAAGTAGAAAGTTGGTTCGATGAACCATTGCCCGCAGAAGGAAAAAATAATACCGAACTGATGGAGGAAGTTCGTAGAAAAGTGCTTGCCACAGCAACCAATAACCTG
>CAKZYJ010000415.1 GCA_937884755.1 uncultured Flammeovirgaceae bacterium | reverse complement strand
GGAGAGCAGATCCAACTACATACTGATTGCGGTTACGAGCCCGCTAGTATCGCCCAGGAAGTTCGAGCTCTCTTGGGGGTAGCAGGCTTATTTTCTAGCAGTTACGCCTTTCTTTACCTCTTCTTTAACCTGGTTAATCGCCTCGGTGATATAGTCAATTACCTTCTCGTTAGCAATTACCTGGTAGTGGCCCATTTTTTGGGTTCGTACAAAAGTAGCGTCAGTTAGGCGTTCTCCCAATTCTTCTCCCTTGGTAATGGGTATGGTTTGGTCATCCTCATCGTAAATTAGGTGGATATCACTCTGGGTAAGCTGAGGTAACTTCTCCCGCAGATCATAATAATCTACCGACTGATGGTAGTGTTTCTCTACCAAGTCACAAAAGCAATGGTACACCTGCTCGTTACATCCGGTATCCTTCACAATATCGTAGAAGAAATAGCGAACGTAGGGAGGAAAAGCAATCAATATTAAATGCTCCGGATGAATATCAGCTGTAATCTCACTAAGAGTCATTCCCGCGGTTATTCCACCCATGGAATAGCCAATTACAGTGTGATAGGGTCCGTTCTTGACGTAGTACTCCTTGAAAATATCAATAAACTCCGGCAGAGCGGTGTACTCCCCATCGGAGTTACCGTGGGCTTTCATATCAATACCTTCTACTACGTACCCTTGTTCTATCAATACGGCAATCATCCGCCGGAAATCCGCTGCTTTGGAGCGCCAACCGTGGCATAGCAGTACCTTAGGCCCCTCGGTACCCCAGCGGTAGGTAGCAATCTGATGCCCCTTGTACCTGATGGTGCTAGTAGTAGCTTGCTGTACAATAGCCACCTGAGCTTCTGAAAATCGGGCCTTTCCCGGACGGGTGAAGTATTTCCAGATTATTCTGGCCACCTGACTAGCACTAACGTGCTGCATTAATGGAAGGGCCTTGCGAAGCAGGCTAATTTTCCAGTTGGATTTGGGCGGATGTGAAGCCGGACGTTTGGTATTTTTTCCGTCACCCTGAATAATGATAGGCTTTTTCATAATAAATACCGATCGGTTTTAAAAAAATTTAATCTATCGAGTATTGATCGATAAGCTGGGTTAAAAATTGGCTCATACCTATAAAAGAGTCTTTATCGCCTTCTACCCTCGAGACCATGATAGCTCCTTCAATGGCCCCGTAGTATAGCATTACGAATCCATCTACATCCAAATCTTCGCGCAGTTGCTTTTCCAGTATGCCTCGATGGATGATCTGCTTTAACGCATCCTTAATTTTAGTAATCAAACGAACTACCCTAGTTCGCAGTAAAGGATGATTGTCGTCGGCCTCTACCGCAGAATTAAGTACCGGACATCCGCCCGGAATAGGGGGATTTCCGATGTAGTCTTCGTAATAGTACAATACTGCCTTTAACTTAAGGGGGGCGGTAGGTGCCTGACATATACACTCCCTGACCTCCTTGAGTACTACGTTAAGTGCATACTCAAAGGCTGCCACTGCTACTTCTTCTTTGTTGCTGAAGTTAGCGTAGATCGCTCCTTTGGTAATGCCGGTTGCCTGTGTAATATCCGACAAAGAGGTTGCCCGGTACCCTTTGGTATTAAATAGTGCTATTGATTTATCAATAATCAGCTGACGCGTCACCTCCGGATTTCTAGTCATAGCCCTGCAAAGATACCGATCGGTATCTTTATTTGCAAAACAAATTCAGTGCACTCGATGCTGAATAACCAAAAAGTTTATTTACGTCCAGCTGTTATCTATAAATCACTAGAGGTATGAATAAAAGAGGGGAAGAGAATCAAGAATACCTCATCACCAGCCAGAGTACAATGTATATGAGTCCGGGAGAACCAAAGCCGACAATAGCGGCGATGACGAAGACGATGCGAACGAGCGTGGCATCCCAACCAAAATGCTCAGCCAAGCCACCACAAACGCCAGCGATAATTTTATTATGATAGGATAAAGCGAGTTTTGCCATAATTGCTAAAGGTTACTACTAGCGTATACGGTAAAACTGCCTGATGATGTTACGTGACAGCTAAACTGCTACTTCTTGCTGATACTGTTGGTAAACGGAAGTAATCCCTTCGCGCAGTCCGATTTTATGCTTCCAACCGTAGCTATGCAGTTTACCTACATCCATTAATTTGCGGGGAGTGCCGTCGGGCTTAGATGTATTGAATTTTAATTCTCCCTGAAACCCTACAATGTCCTTAATCAGCAGTGCCAGATCTTTAATAGAAATGTCTTCTCCCGTACCGATGTTGACCAATTCGGGCTCACTGTAGTGTTCCATCAGATAAACACAGGCTTCCGCCAGGTCATCTACGTGCAAAAATTCCCGTTTCGGACTACCAGTGCCCCAAATCTCCACGCTCTCATCATTGCTTTCTTTCGCCTCATGAAACTTGCGGATCAGTGCTGGCAGCACGTGAGAATTGTTGAGATCGTAGTTATCATTGGGGCCGTACAGATTGGTAGGCATCGTGGAGATAAAATCGCAGCCGTACTGTGTCCGATAGTTTTCGCAGAGCTTGATTCCGGCAATTTTGGCGATAGCGTAAGGCTCGTTGGTAGACTCCAACGAACCAGAGAGCAAGTATTCTTCTTTTAATGGTTGCGGAGCCATTTTTGGATAAATGCAGGATGAGCCCAGAAACTGAAGTTTTTTTACACCCTGTACATAACTCTGGTGAATTACGTTGTTCTGAATCATCAGGTTATCGTACAGAAATTCGCCTCGGTAGGTATTATTAGCATGAATTCCGCCCACCTTAGCCGCAGCCAGAAACACATAATCCGGCTTTTCTTTGGCAAAGAAGTCAGCTACTGCCGATTGGTTTCGTAAATCCAGTTCGGATGAACGACGAAACACAAAGTTATCGTAGCCTTTGGCTTGCAGATTTCTAACAATAGCAGAGCCGACCATCCCCCGATGGCCAGCGATGTATATTTTTGCTTCTTTTTCCACAGTAAAGGTAGTTTAGGCTTCAGGCTCTATTCGTGGTAATTAAATACTTTATGTCCGCCTTTTAGCAAGAATTTATCCCGTTTGAATAGCTCAACATCAGACTGAACCATATCTTCTACTAAGCCTTTCAGGTCGAATTCAAGTTCCCAACCAAGCTTTTCTTTAGCTTTGGTAGGATCACCGATCAGTAATTCTACTTCGGTAGGACGATAGTAAGTAGGATCTACTTGTACGACTACTTTACCTTCAGGTAACTGATAATCAGGATTGGTACAACGAACAACTTTGCCTATTTCTTCTTTACCCATGCCTTCAAACGTCAGTTCAATACCCAGTTCAGCGAACGACATTTTCACGAAATCACGTACAGTGGTAGTCATACCCGTAGCAATTACATAGTCTTCTGCCACTTCCTGTTGAAGGATCAACCACATAGCTTGTACGTAATCTTTAGCGTGCCCCCAGTCGCGCTTAGCGTCCAGATTTCCTAAGTAGCAGCAGTCTTGCATACCCAAAGCAATACGTGCCGTTGCCCGTGTGATTTTACGAGTAACGAAAGTCTCGCCGCGGATGGGTGACTCATGGTTAAAGAGAATTCCATTTACAGCATACATACCGTAAGCCTCTCGGTAATTCACCGTAATCCAGTAGCCGTAAAGTTTAGCCACAGCGTAAGGTGATCGAGGATAGAAAGGAGTGGTTTCGCTCTGAGGCACTTCCTGAACAAGTCCGTAAAGTTCAGAAGTAGACGCTTGGTAAATTTTGGTCTTCTTCTCCAAACCCAGAATGCGTACGGCCTCTAAAATTCGTAGTGTACCAATACCATCTACATTAGCGGTGTATTCGGGAGTATCGAAGCTCACCTTTACGTGCGACATAGCCCCCAGATTGTAAATTTCATCAGGCTGAACTTCCTGCACAATACGAATGATATTGGTAGAATCCGTCAGATCTCCGTAGTGAAGTTTGAAGCGGAGATCTTTCTCGTGAGGGTCCTGATACAAATGATCAATACGGTCGGTATTGAACAATGAAGTACGACGTTTAATGCCGTGTACTTCGTAACCTTTTTCTAACAAAAATTCGGTAGATACGCACCATCCTGACCGGTCACGCCGGTAATTAATGCCTTTTTCATAGTTCTATACGTATGTGGTTAAACCTTTTTCTTTAATATCATTAAGAAATTTCTTTACCATTTGCTCTTCATCCTTGCTGCAAATCATCAGCGCATCGTCGGTCATCACAACCATGTAGTTCTCCAGTCCCTGTACCACTCCAATCTTATCTTTTGGCACCTTTATAAACGAATTCTTAGTGCCGTAAGTAATTACTTCCCCCTGTAAACTATTTCCGTGCTCATCTTTTTGCTGTTCACCGTCAATAGATTTCCAGGTTCCCAAGTCAGTCCAGCCAATATCGGCGGGAATGACATATACGTTATCCGCTTTTTCCAGGATACCGTAGTCAATAGATATATTGATGCAGTTACTATAAGTTTCTTTAATAAAACTAGTCTCCTGATCAGTATAGTATTCACCCCCTCCCCGGGCAAATAGTTCATTTACTTCGGGCAGGTTTTGCTCGTAGCTCTTCTGAATAGCCGCAATACTCCACACAAAAATTCCGGAGTTCCACACAAAGTTACCTTGCTTTAGAAACTCCTCAGCAGTAGCTCGATTAGGCTTCTCTCTGAACTCGGCTACTTTATGCAACCCATCTTTTGTTTCCTTCTCGTACTCAATGTAACCATAGCCCGTATCGGGTCGGGTAGGATTGATACCAAAGGTGATCAAGTAATCGTTTTGACTAGCTGCTGTTAGCGCCTGATTGGCTAGTTTTACAAACTCTTCTTCTTTTACAATTAGATGATCGGCCGGAGAGACAATCAGATTTGCTTTCGGATTTTTCTGGGCAATTTTATGGAAAGCATAGGCTACGCAGGGAGCGGTATTTCGCAAATCTGGCTCTAGCAGTATCTGATCATCCGTCATCTCCGGAAGCTGCTGCTTGATTAGTCCGTAGTAGTCTTCATTAGAGATGATGTAAATATTCTCGGTAGGGCAAATTTTTTGCAGACGGCGAAAGGTAGATTGGAGCAAAGATTCACCGATGCCCAGCACATCGTGAAACTGCTTGGGAAATTGCTGACGGCTTACCGGCCACAATCGGGTGCCTACCCCTCCTGCCATAATCAACGCGAAGCTATTATTCATTTTTTCAAATATTTTCTATAAAAAATGAAATTTATACAAATATATAGTTCTTCACTTGAATTAAAAAGAGGAAGCATCAGCTAAGACTAAAAAACTACCGTTTAGTAGTGATTCTTTATTATAAGTAAATGGATTCGCACCGGTTCCCTTCAGCACTTTTCCGCCAGCCCCCTCTACCACTGCTTGTCCGGCAGCGGTGTCCCACTCCATAGTCGGGCCGTGACGATAGTAGATATCCGCTTTTCCTTCAGCTACCATACAAAACTTCAGTGAGCTGCCCCGGGAGATGCTTTCGGTTACCCCATATTTGGATAGTACAGTTTCTTCTTCTTCGGAAGCATGACTACTGCTACGAACGGCTACTTTACTTTCCGAAGGCTTTCTTACGGTTATCGGATACGGATCTCCTAAAGATTCTTGTTTGTAAGCTCCTGACTCAACATCCGAAGCATAGTTCTCTTGAGAAGCGTAGTATAATTCTTCGGTGACCGGAGTATAAATGGCACCAATGACCGGTCGCCTCTGGTGAATGAGTGCAATGTTAACGGTGAACTGTCCGTTACGTTTGATAAACTCTTTGGTTCCGTCTAGCGGATCAACCAGCCAGAAAGGGTCCCAGGCCTTTCTTTCATCGTAAGTAATATCTTTTCCTTCTTCAGAAATGATTGGGATGTCAGGAAAGTGCGTCTGCAATCCGGCTACAATCACTTCGTGAGAGGCTTTATCGGCCAGCGTAAGCGGCGACTGGTCGGCTTTAAAATCTACCACCTGAGAAAAATCACTATCATGGTAAATCTCCAAAATTTTTTTCCCAGCGGCAATCGCAATATCAAGCAGGGGGGCAACCTGAATAGGTGAAATCATAGCGCAAAGTGTTTAAGGCGATTCGATAGTTTGGAATGTAAAACTAATTGATTCGATGCAATAAAAAAGCGTATATTGGCAGCGTTCGTTACATGGGGAAATACCTGATTCAATGGAAGATAATCGCGTCCGTATTCGCTTAGCCTGGAATAACTGTGAATTTGAGATTGAAGGTTCGCAAAAATATGTGGATACGTACTCCGAAACTATTAAAGCCTTTACCGAAATACTCAAGAATAACCCCGGTACGCCACCCGCTAAGGATGCCCCACCCAGTGGTAAGCAAATCTCTATTTTTGAATCTCAGCCGGCCCCAGAAAAAACTACTCCCGACGGATTGAGTATTCCGGCTTCATTCGGTGAATTTTATCACAAGGCCCCAAAAAGTATCAACAAAACCGACATTGTCCTGTTGGCTAGTTACTTTGTACAATCACAAAATAATGAACAAACTTTTTCCACGCGGGAAGTAAATAAACTGCTACGCGAACACGGCATTGACTTGACAAATACTGCTCACTTCAACAAGCTCAACCAAGACTATCGTAAAGTTTTCAAGATGCGACAGGGGCAATATAAAGTAAGTGAAGAAGGAGTTGACCACCTGAAGGACATACTTCGATAGAAGTGTTCAAATTTGCGTGAACACATTAGCTGGTAATTATCTTAACGGCTTCTACCAAGTTTGACGCAGTATGCTGACCAATAGTTTCTGCCGGAGAACTGGCTATCCGAATGGTTTGTAATCCTAATTTCTGAGCCGGAATCAGATCCCGCTCGGCATCTCCTACCATCCACGACTTAGCTACATCCACATTGAACCGTGCAATGGCTTTTTCAAATAGTAGCCTTCCCGGCTTTCGGGTTAGCGATTCGGTAACATTGGGGTGATGGGGAGCATAGTAGATTTTCTCAATCAGGTGGCCGGTAGTCATTTGCAAAAAGTCGTGGCAGCGCTGCATGTGTTGGCGGGTATAAATACCCTTAGCGATGCCCGCCTGGTTGGTGATGACCACTCGCCGAAATCCAGCATCTCGTAAGGTCCGAAGAGCGGCCGGCACTCCCTTCAGTATCTCGAAGTGCTCTACCAGATAGGCATAATTTACTCTGTCTCGATTGAGTACTCCGTCCCTATCCAGAAAGACACAGGCTGATTTTTGGGTTACAAGCACGTTATTTTTTGTTAAAAATCCGGATTTGATACACGATTGACTCGGTAATATTGTTTTAATTATCCGAATGAGCTACTAATTTTGCAACCTTTTGCCAATAGTTCGCCCAGTTTGAGTAAGAATCTAGTCATCATACCTACGTACAACGAGAAAGAGAATATTCAGCTTCTTCTTAGCAGCGTCTTAACGTTAGCCGTTAACTTCGATGTGCTGGTGGTAGATGATAATTCTCCCGACGGGACAGCCGATTTGGTGCGCGACATGCAACAGGGCTACGAAGGTCGCGTCCATCTGATTGAGCGCTCAGGCAAACTGGGGTTGGGAACGGCCTATATTCGCGGGTTCAAATATGCGCTGGAGCACAGCTACGATTATATTTTTGAGATGGATGCTGATTTTTCTCACGATCCGGCCGATTTGGTGCGGCTCTACCGCACTTGTATGGATGAAGGGTATGATCTGGCAATTGGTTCTCGCTATGTTACTGGGGTTAATGTGGTTAACTGGCCTATTCGGCGAGTCTTGGTCTCATACTTTGCTAGCCAGTACGTACGCTTTATTACCGGGATGCCTATTAACGATGCCACTGCTGGGTTTAAGTGCTATCACAAAAGTGTATTACAAACTATTCGTTTAGACCGACTTCGGTTTGTGGGGTATGCATTTCAAATTTCTATGAAATTTCATGCCTGGATGTACGGATTTAAAATTAAAGAAGTACCAATTATTTTTACCGACCGCACTCGGGGTGAATCCAAGATGTCATCTAAAATTTTCTGGGAGGCCTTCGCCGGGGTAATCTATATTAAAGTTCGTAGCCTTTTTCGCAAATATCACCGACCGGCACTGGTTAGTCAAAGCGAATAGCCCGAATGGGCTGTATTCTTAAAATTACGGCAGTAGGAATACTCAGCACCAAGCCTATAACACCGAAGGTAAGGGCATTTACCATCAAAATAGCCAGAAGATCCCACTGAATGGGTACGAATTCCATATAGTAGTTTTCCGGATCGAGCGGCACTATTTTGAAGTAGTACTGTAACAAGCCAAAGCCAATGCCGATAAGATTTCCCAAAACCATGCCCCGCACAATCAGCCGCATGCCGTTGTAGGTAAATATTCGCCGTATCTGCCGATTGTGGGCACCAATGGCCTTCAGTAAGCCGATCATCTGGGTGCGCTCCATGATCAGAATAAGCAAAATACTGACAATATTGAAACAAGCCACAAAGAGGATCAACACCAAAAAGATAACCACATTGTTATTAATCAGCTCGAGCCACTCGAACATCTGTACGTACTTATCACTGATTTTCTCAACGAACAAGCTGTAGTCCAGATCATTCTGTAGTACCTCTTCGGCTTCTTCCACATCATCGGCATCTTTTACAAATACTTCAAAGCCACCCACTAGCGAATCAGGCCAGTTATTCAGCCGCTGAATCAGACCGATGTCACCGATAATAACCTGATTATCAAATTCTTCCAGGCCGGTATAGTAAATCCCTTTCACGGTAAGCTTACGTTGCCGAGGCGCCTGCGGATCCATGAAATACATGCGGATGGCATCACCCGTGTCAAGTTGCAGAATATTGGCAATATACCGGCTTACTAAAATATCAGTAGAATAGCTATTGATCTGGGTAGAATCATTGAAGTTGATAAACTGGCCTTTTTCCAGATTTCGTTTAAATCGCGCGCTATCGAAGTTAGAGCTTACTCCTTTCATAAATGCCGCGTACCAGTCCGTCTCCGATTTTAGTATTCCCCCCTTGTGGCTGAATACCTGCACGTGGTCAATGAAGTTGTAATGCTCCGGATTCTGGTATAGCGGGTTATTGAGAGAGATAGGCTCTTCCTGCATGGAGTTGTTCAGCGTGTACTTGGTCACCTGAATATGGCCACTGAAGGTGTATATCTTGTCTTTGACCTCCTTCCGAAAACCGCCCAAAATCAGGAAAGCCACAATCATTAGTGCCAGGCCCAGAGCAATACTGGCGATGGCAATCTTATTGATGGTAGCCGAAAAAGATCGATTTTCGGTTTTACTTATACGTTTGGCAATGAAATAGGGAAGATTCAACGAAAAAGTACGTTACTTTACAAACCTAATAAGACTACTGTTTGCGTAGCCGGTTGTTTGGATCGATCTTATGGCTAAGGCTACTTCGCAAGCTGATTCACCACGCAAAAATACACGAAGTTTTGACTGGATTGCAAAATAATCGAGATACCTGTTTAAGCCGAACGCTACGCTGGTATACTAACTTAGTTATTAGCCTACTTATTGTGGGGGGAATGGCTTCTACTTTTGGCTGTCAGCCATCAGAGAGTACGGCAATGACCGATAGTACTGCCGTAGCGGAGGAAGACCTCCCCATCTCTCCGGCGGCCTACCAAACCGAAGCCTACTTACCTTTACTACAAAATCAACGGGTAGGTATGGTAGTAAATCATACTTCACTAATTGATACTACGCATCTAGTTGACTCACTACTGTCGCGAGGGGTGAATATCACCCAGATATTTGCGCCCGAACATGGTTTTCGGGGCGAAGCTGCTAATGGCGAAGAAGTACAGGATGCTACAGATGTGCGAACTGGTTTGCCGATTGTTTCACTTTACGGAAAAAACCGTAAGCCCACGGCGGAGCAACTGGCGGGAGTAGATATTCTAGTTTTTGATATTCAGGATGTAGGAGCGCGATTCTATACGTATATCAGCACCATGCACTACGTGATGGAAGCCTGCGCTGAACTAAACAAACCGATGGTTATTCTGGATCGCCCTAACCCCAATGGGTTCTACATTGGCGGCCCGATTCGGGAACCCGAACAGAAATCCTTTTTGGGCATGCACCCTATTCCTATTGCCCACGGACTTACAGTGGGTGAACTAGCGCAGATGATTAACGGTGAGGTTTGGCTTACCGACAGTATGCAGTGCGACATTACAGTGATTCCAGTAGAAAATTATTCCCACGCCGACCACTATTCTTTGCCAATGCGCCCTTCACCTAACTTGCCTAATGACCAAGCCATCAATCTATACCCTTCACTTTGCTTGTTTGAGGCCACCAGTTTGAGCTTAGGCCGGGGTACTGAATTTCCCTTTCAAGTGCTAGGCAATCCTAATCGAGCTATTCAGCAGAGTATGTTAGCCAAGTACCCTTCGTTTGATTCCATTCAATTTACTCCGCAGGATATTCCGGGAGTTGCCTTCGATACCAAACACCGGGGTGAACTTTGCTACGGCGTAGATCTACGTAATATTCCTCGGTTAGAAGAATTTACCTTAGAATTTCTTATTGATTTCTACCAGCAAGCCAAAGCTCACGGAATGACCGATCAAGAATTTATTGACCGCCCCGATGCTTTCGCTCTATTAGCCGGAAACAAAACGCTTCAGAAGCAAATAGAAGAAGAAAAAAGCATGAAAGAAATTAAACAGAGCTGGGAGCCAGAATTATCCGAGTATAAGGTAATGCGAAAAAAATACCTGCTGTACGAAGATTTTGAGTAGATAGAAAAATGGAAACGAAAGATATTCTTCTTATAGCTCTTCCTATCATCACTGCAATTCTCAGCAGTTATTTAACCTATCTCTTTGCGATAAAAACTAAGGAGAAAGAAGTAATGACAAAGTTTAAAGAGGAAAAATACTCCAATCTAATTATCGCATTGCAGGGATTTGTGGGTTCAACTGTATCTCCTGATACCAAAAGAAAATTTTATGAAGAACAGTATAAGTCTTGGCTATATAGTTCAGATGATGTTGTTAGGTCAATAAATGAATTAACAAAACTACTAATCCGAGAAAAAGGCAAAGATTCTAATCCGCAAGAAGGAAGAAAAGTTGTTGGAAACATAATCCTTGAAATGCGGAAAGATTTACTTGGCAAAACAGATTTAACTTATAAAGATTTCAGGTATACTGATGTCACTTAGGAATAGAAAGTGCCCAGTATCATTCAAAAATACACGAACACTTGAATACATAAATACTATAACACCTTACCACTAAACTATTTTTAGCCAAACCAATTAATTGAGTATGAGCGACAAGCCGCTACGCATTATTTTTATGGGTACACCCGAGTTCGCGGTTCCTTCACTGCAAATTCTGGTAGAGAATAACTTTCAAGTAGTGGCTGTAATTACCGCCCCTGATAAACCTCAAGGACGCGGTCGAAGAATTACTCACTCACCTGTAAAAGCCTTTGCGCTAGAGCATAATATACCCATTTTGCAGCCCACCAACTTGAAAAATCCAGAGTTTCTGAATGAGCTACAAAGCTACCAAGCTGATTTGCAGGTAGTGGTAGCCTTCCGAATGCTACCGGAAGCAGTTTGGAATATGCCATCGATTGGAACATTTAATCTTCATGCCTCTTATTTACCACAGTACCGCGGAGCTGCCCCTATCAACTGGGCTATTATCAACGGGGAAACTGAAACTGGGGTAACAACCTTCATGATTCGCCACGAAATCGATACCGGGAATATACTTTTCCAGAAGAAAGAACCTATCTACCCCGACGATACCGCCGGAACACTATATGAGCGCCTGATGAAGAAAGGAGCTAGGTTGGTGCTGAAGACAGTTACTGCCATTAGCCAAAACCAGTACACCCCAACTCCACAAGAAAATATTACTGATGTAAAAACGGCACCGAAGATTCATCGGGAAACCTGTAAGATTAACTGGCATCAGCCCGCCGAAACGATCCGAAACTTTGTAAGAGGCCTTGCTCCTTACCCATCGGCCTGGACCGAACTTACACTTTCTTCGGGCGAGAAGAAAAACTGTAAAATTTTCTCAGTGACCAACACTCAGCAAACTAACAACACTCTAGCTCTTGGCGAATTTACTACCGACAATAAATCATTTTTGCAGATAAAAACCCAGGATTATTTACTAGCCGTAGAGGAGCTTCAATTAGAAGGAAAACGGCGTATGTCAATCGATGAATTTTTACGAGGAACAACGTTATGATCAAATCAATTATGGTGGCCCGCTCGGATAACCACGTTATCGGCAAAGACAATGACTTAGTATGGCACATGCCAGCGGACTTAAAGTATTTCAAAGAAACTACCAGCGGTCACTACGTGGCTATGGGACGGAAAACCTACGAGTCGGTAGACAAACCGCTACCCAATCGGCTTAATATCATCATCACCCATCAAAACGATTACTACCGTGAGGCTTGTATTGTAACCCATAGCTTAGAGGAAGCAATCGCTTTAGGCGAAAAAAATGGCCAACAAGAGTTTTTTATCCTGGGTGGCGCTCAAATTTATAAGATGGCTCTAGACATTGCTGACCGTATTTACCTAACCGAAATTCACGGAGAGTTTGAAGGTGACACGTTCTTTCCCGAGATTGACAACACAGTTTGGAAGGAAGTGAAGCGTGAAGACCATGATGCAGATGAAAAAAACCCGTACCCTTACTCATTTGTAGTGCTCGAGCGACGCTAGAGTTCTTCTAACGCTTTAAACAGATTGGCTTCCATCACCTCGAGCTGGGTTAATGCCTTGCCAATAAATTCTTCGTTTACAATTTTCTGAATATCTCCTTCCCCACTGATTTCTAACTCAGGCACCTTATAGGTTTGCTCTATCCACCCTCTTTCTAGTTTTATCAGATATTTATTATTCCAGTAGTAAATAGTGATTTTACATTGGTTATGTGGAATTTCGCCTACTATTCTCATAATACTACCATTTTTTGCCTCCTAAAATAGGAATTTGTTCCCACCCTGGCATGGCTTTCACTCTGTGGTGGCCCGTAAAGTGGACTTTCGCGCAGTTCATTACATCTAGCATACATTTTTATTATACTATTTTTATAATTTACATAACTTAATCTATTTTGTGTATGCTCAAAGTAAACAAATTGTTGCTTATTATTTACCTCGCCATGACCACGTCGTATGCCAAATCTACTTTTGATTTAGCATCTATCCCTCCTACGCTGCTGCTATACGTCAAGGCTAATGAGGCAATAACTACCCGCCTGCCTCAACACACAGAATTTTCTCCCGCGAAATATACCCACGCTACTCATAAAATTACTCGATCAACCAAAAAAATTAATACTACACTAGTACGTAAGGAAGCTATGCTGCTGATGCATCTTACTTCAGACAGCAACCAAATTGTTGTACGAGTCACTGACACCCAGGGAAGAATTATCAATGCGACCCAGTATACCGAAATGGAGGCTGGATTCTATGAAGTTCCGGTACTACCGGAGACTACGCACCCACAGTTATACTTTGTCTCACTAATCATCAACCACCAAGCCTACTCATTTCAAATATCTCCTAATTAGTAATTGCCGTTTATGGATACCGCTAAAATACTGATTGCTGAAGACGACGAAGCGCTATTAAACATGATAGCTTTCAAGCTACGTGGTATAGGATTCTCTCAAATATTTCACGCTCATGATGGGAAACGGGCCAAACGAATTGCCCTGGAAGAGAAGCCGGACGTAATAATCACAGACATTCTAATGCCATTTGCCTCAGGCCTAGAAGTTATCAGTTATATAAGACTCGAGCTTGATTACGACCCTTTCATTATTGCTTTATCAGCCATGGATACCGCTCAGGCTGAAGCCGAGGCCTATGATCTGGGAGCTAATTACTATTTGGCTAAACCTTTCAATTTACAGGCACTGGCTGATCAAGTGAAACAAGTAATTCCGATTGTCCGGTGAAAAGGAAGTATATCTCCATACTTATCATAACAGCTAGCACTTTGCTTTTCTCGAGCGAAGCGTTTACTCAGTCGATTGACGCCGACAGTCTATACACCACTGCCCGTTCGCAAGCCCATAGTCAGCAGTATGATGCCGCAGTGGCCACACTGAGAATACTGTTAGCTAACTATCCTGAACGATATAATGCCTATCTCCTACTTTGTGCTGTGTACAGTTGGGATCAGAAATACGATCTGGCTCGCACAGCTTATCAGGTATTGTTGAATCGTTATCCTACTGTTGAGGTATATCGGGGGGCCGGACGAGTTGAGATGTGGGACCAGGAGTGGTCAGAAGCCCTTATACTATTTAATCAGGGCCTGGCGAAGTATCCTGACGATTCTACTCTGAATCTTCTTAAGGTACAAACTCTTACCCAACTGGGGCGTACCGAAGAAGCTATTGCCATGCTGGAAGGCGAACTGGCTACCCTACCCCAAGCCGATAGCCTATTGAGCGCTATCCGTCCTCTTAATACTAAAAATGCCAAACCGGTACGAAATAATTACGCTCATTAACACCAGTT
>CAKZYJ010000414.1 GCA_937884755.1 uncultured Flammeovirgaceae bacterium | reverse complement strand
ATTATCAAAATCAGTCCAAAGGGCGTCTTTCACCATACCTAGCTTTCGCAGTCCGGGAGCAAGTTCTTGAGTTTTATCAGTAAAGGTTTCACCCTCATTTATCAGCAAGTAGCTGTCTGGCGGCAGCGGGTACTTCAGTGGTATCGCTCCACCCCCTACGAATAAATCCAGATCGCCATCAGCATCAACATCAGTAGCCCGTACGCAGGTGGAGCTAACTCTCAGGTCAGGTAGTACATCTTGGGTGAGCGTAAAATCTCCTTGCCCGTCATTGCAATAAAGACGATCTTGGTAGTACTCTGAGTTTTCGTAATGTTCGTTGCTGCCGCTGGCAACGTATAAGTCCAGGTCGTCATCGTTGTCGTAATCAAAGAGTAGTACTCCCAAGTCTTCTTCGTACTTCTCACCATCTACTAGTTTCTTTGAGCGAAAAGTGCCATCAGATTGCTGAAAGAATAATGATCCTGAATGGGAGTACGCCCCACCCACAAAAAAATCTTCCAAGCCGTCACCATTCACATCGCCTACGGCAATGCCGGGCCCCTGCTCCGACAGTTTATGAGGAAGGAGGTACTGTCTACTGAAATCGTCGTATTCGGGATCGGTGTGTTGGTGCGTTAGATTAAGGTTTGCGGTAACTTCCGTCAGCCACGTTGATGTAGCATTCGTGTTCTTTTTGGTCGGTGGTTCAGCGTTCTCATGATAGAGCGTGATTTGCTGGTTAGCGGATATATCGGTTTGCTTACTCACTTTGCCATCTGGCCATCGTATCATAAGGCTATCCACCCGATCATACTCCCCTAAACCAAAATGCAATGAGTAGTCTACAGATGACTGATAGCCTCGTGTGACCGACTGCTCAATGGATTGCTGATGATCAGCGAGATAAATAATTGCTTTAGCTCCAATTCCGTGTGCGTTCAGGCTATCGCCTGCTAGTTGGATTCTCAGGAAATTATGGTTATCCATCGCATCAGATTGGTTCTCGTAAATAAATGCTGGTTCGTTGATATTACTTACAACCAAATCCAAATCCCCATCCCGATCAAGATCAGCATATGCAGCCCCGTTCGATAACGAAGGTTGGTCTATGCCCCACTGGGCTGAAACATTCTCAAACTGAAGCTTTCCTTCATTCTTAAATAAAAAATTAGCAAGCTGGATAGACGGCATTTGCCGGGCTTTATCGCGAAGGATTTCATCTAGACTATCCGGAGAAACGGAACCTCCAACTTCGGCGGTATAATTAATAAAATCTAGATCGGTAATATCGCGCAGGTAACCATTGGTGATAAATACATCTTTCCGGCCATCGTTATCAAAATCGGCCAGCAACGGAGCCCAGCTCCAATCAGTAGCTTGCATACCTAACAACTGCCCAATCTCCGCGAATCGAGGTTGGTCATTGATAATTCCTAGATTAAGTTGTACGGTATTTCGCATATACTGAGGCATATAGCCTTGCTGAAGCGTATACTCAAACAAATTGTAGTTCATTGGCCCGACCATCTTTTTCCGATGGAAATTATCCTGCGGGAGCATATCTACCGTGATAAAATCAGCCAGCCCGTCGTTATTGAAATCGGCCACATCGTGCCCCATGCTGAAGTGGCTGACGTGCCCGAAATGTTCTTTGGTAGCCTCATTGAATGTACCATCTTGGTTATTGATGTACAGATAATCACTGGCGATAAAGTCATTGGTGACAAAAATGTCTGGCCATCCATCTTCGTTAACATCGCTCACGCTTACTCCTAGCCCTAAGCCATCGTAGAGAATACCCGCCTCAATGGTTACATCGGTAAAGGTGAAGTCAGCATTATTGCGATAAAGCCGATCATTGGCGAGGCCAGTCCCATCACTCACGAGTGGGCGGACTTGGTTAGGGTTGCGAATGTCGTTAGTATGGTTAAGCAGATACATATCCAGATCACCATCCCGATCATAATCAAAGAAAACTGATTGTGTGGCGTAGCTAGTATCGGCCAGACCGTAGGCTTCCGCTGATTCGGTAAAGGTAGGCACGCTAGTTCCAGCGTCTACACCGTTATTAATCCACAACTTATTTTTTCGCTGTTCAGCTGGGTAATTTCCCGAACGACAGACGTAAATATCCAGTAGTCCATCGTGGTTAATATCTACCGTGGTTACTCCGGTAGACCAGCCGGGAGACTGAATCCCAGCTGCCTGGCTAATATCCGTAAATCGTAACTCTTCGGGGTTACCACTATTCAGATACAGGTGATCGTTCACCATGTTTCCGGTAAAGAAAATATCCGGTAGGGAATCTTGGTTGAAGTCCCCGATGGCTACTCCACCGCCATTGTAGACGTAGAAGAAATCAACCATATTGAAGGTATCATTCTCAGCAATAGTATTCGTGAAATCTACTCCGGTCTGCGAGGCGGGCAGTAGCGCAAATAACGGCCGATCTTGTTGCGGCTTAGTTGTCTCTTCTGATTCACATCCCGTTAGCATTAATAGCGCGATGCCAAGAAAAAAGAAACTAAAACAGAGAGTGGTACTGTAGTTGATCATACTCACTTGCCCATAAACAGTAAAACCTGCCAAAAAAAGCAGGTTTTACAACTAACGTTATTCAATCTTTTTAGTACACTGGGTTTTGCTCTACGTTAGGATTACCCAACGTTTCGTTGAGCGGAATGGGTAGCACATAATCCTGAGGGGACAGAACCCGATCTACATCATACATATCGATGAACTCCTGAATGTAATCTCCCAGATAGTCTTGCTCACCCCCAAAGGTACTTTTGCGCTTTAGTTCAGGGTAGGTTTCTTGCTCAAAAGCAAACTCCAGTACCCGTTCATTCACAATAGCATCCCGAATCTCAGCTTGGCTCAGACCTGATAAAGGTTCCAGACCGGCCCGACGACGCACTTCGTTAATACCGAAATATGGATCGCCGGTACCGCTTTCGTTAGCCGCTTCAGAGTGACCTAGCAATACGTCGGCATAGCGCAGGTACACTATGTTCCTCTCGGTAAAGTCAGCACTAGTAATACCGACTTCTACCCACTTGGCAACCCATCCGCTAGAAAAAACTAGTTCATCAGGATCGTTAGGATCAGCATCCGCCGATACCATTCCCCCAAAGCGGCTCAGGTTGTAGGGCGCATCGGCACTCCAGCGAACCATCGGATGATTTCCGTCAGCATCCGCCGCAAGACGGGTGCTGGGGTACTCATTAATAAATGTACCAGGGATTCGCTTGTCATTCTCATCATACTTCATACGGAAGGCTTGAGTACCGTTAAGCCAATGCCAACCTACTCCACCAATCTCATTGGGCATATCTCCCGGCACGAAGTGAGCGTGATGATTGTTTCTTTCATCGGCATTGGCCGCCGCCGACACTTGAGCCTCAAAAATTCGCTCACCTGAGTTCTCATGCTCAACCGCAAAATTGTTAGCGAAGTCCTCAAAGAGAGCAAAATTTCCACTATTCACGATAGCTTCAGCGGTAGTTCGAGCTTCGTTCCACTTTTCGTCTAGTAGATATGCCTTCATCAATAAAGCTTGCGCCGCCCAGGCAGTAGCCCGCCCCACGTCATTCCCAGTGTAAGCATCGGGCAAAATGTCAGCTACTGCTGCTAAGTCTCCTTCTATGAGGTCAAGAGCAACCCGCTTACCGTTTTCGTTAGAAGGTAAGTCCTGGTCGCTCTCGGTTTTCTGCGTGGTGACGGGCACATCGTCAAAGTAGCGCACCAAGTTGTAGTAGTAGAAAGCCCGCAAGAACATCGCTTCGGCTTTTACCCGGTCTAGCAAGGGCGTATTGGGTACCCCTTCTTCCTTCAGCTCATCAGCTCTTTCAATTACTGCATTGGCTCGATTGATATTCTCGTAGGAGATTCGCCAGTACGCCTCAATATAGGCATCGCCCGGATCTACGTTGCCGTTCTGAAAATCCAGAGGACCTTTCTCCCAACCCACTTGGTAGCCTACCAAGCACTCGAAAACGTAACGGTTATAATAGTGGTTGAACCAATCCTGCCCAAACCCAATTCCATCATAGATAGCATTGACCCCTAGTTCTAACTGCTCGGCAGTGGCAAAGAAGTTATCCTGCGTAATAAAGTCCGGATTCTCCTCCAATTCTTCACAGGCTAAAGGAAACAGCATAAAGACCATTAGCCCTAATTTCCAGAATTTTGTCATTATAGTTTTCATATAGGTAGATAGTTGATTAAAATCCTAAATTAACACCCACGGTAAAGGTTCGAGCCCGAGGATAAGCGTCGTAGTCATCGCCCCGGTTCAAGTTATTTTGTCCTTGATTATTCACTTCCGGATCAAATCCACTGTAGTTGGTAAAGAGCAGCGGGTTCTGAGCACTCACGTACACCCGAGCTTTACGAATGAACTTAGAAACCGGAATAGTATACCCTAATGCTATATTCTGTACCCGAACAAAGCTACCATCTTCAATAAAGTAATCCGAATCTCGGAATGAATTTGCAAAATCCCGGTTAGCATCAATAACTGGACGTGAAGCATTTGTGTTTTGCGGAGTCCATGAGTCAGTTAAGATACTAGCCAATTGATTGATTTTCTGCACTCCGTCCCCAATTTCTGATTGTTGCAGATTTCGGATGTCGGCTCCTTGTACTCCGCGGAGAAATAAGCTAAAATCGAAATTTTTAAAATTCAACGTTGTGGTAAGTCCCCAGGTGAAATCAGGGTTGGGATCACCCATAATGATAAAATCATCGGGAGTAATATCGCCATCTCCGTTTACATCTCGGTACTGAGGATAACCGGGCTTATCGCCGGAGCGAGAGGGGCTGTTATCAATTTCTTCTTGACTTTGGAAGATACCGATGTAATCATACCCTCGCCATACTCCGATGGGGTTGCCTGCCTCTACCCAGCTTCCTTCAACCCCTAGGTGACCACTGGTGGAATTAGCGAAGAACGGGGTGCTGGTACCTAGATCAGTAATTTCGTTTCGTAAGAACGAAATATTACCCGAAATATCCCATCGTAGCCCCGGACGATCAATAGCCACATAATTGAGCGCCATCTCAAAGCCGCGATTCTCTAACGATCCTGAGTTCTTCAGGATAGATTCAAATCCTAGGCTAGCGGGTATGGTTACAAACAGTAGTAAGTCTTCGGTATTGTTAGCAAAATAATCTGCCGTGAGATTCAATCGGTTCTCTAAAAATGAAACATCTAAGCCGACGTTAAACATCCGAGTAGATTCCCAACGTAGATCGGGGTTACCAAGCCTTTCATCGGCTAGTCCTAGTACTAGATTGTTGCCAAACACGTAGTTGTATTCAGTCAGGTTTGCTTGAGAGTTATATACTGGTATCTCGGAGTTACCCGTGATTCCCCAACTACTTCTTACTTTCATATCGCTGATAACGTTAGATAACGGAGAGTTTTGGAAGAAGTCTTCTTCAACCACTCGCCACCCTAAGGCTACCGAAGGAAAATTAGCCCATCTATTTTCTGGGCCAAACCGGGAAGAACCATCGCGACGGAACGAGAATGTTAGGAGATACCGCTCCATTAAGTTGTAATTAATCCGACCCAAGTAGGACTTAAGTAACCATTCGCGACGCCCAGAAAAGGGAATTTGAATATCAGTACCTCCACCGAGTGTAGCTTGATCAACGTTAGCCGCTGACAGCCCGCGATTAGTAGCTTCTGTCCGTTCGTTGACTTCTTTCTGGAACGTATAACCAGCTACTACGTCTATACGGTGGTTTTCATTGAATTGCTTATTGTAAGAGAGAATGTTCTCGTTAAGGATATTAATTACGTTCCGATTGCCTTTGGTCAGCTCACCCGCTCGGTCACGCCCCAGCCGGGAGTTATCCACTGGGAAGAAAGTTGTCCGACTGGCATTGAGAACATCCGCTCCAATACTAGTCTTGAAGCTCAGACCTTCGGCAATCTCGAAAGTAAACCCAGTGTTACCCAGCACCCGGTTAAAAACATCGGTGTCGGTCACAAAATCCAATTCCTGCACCGGATTTACAAAAAACCGACCATCGTAAGAGGCAAGCGCAAATGTACCGTCGTCATTTCTCACTGGAATTGTCGGGTCTAACCCCAAAGCCGTAATGAGAAGTCCACCGGGGCCGCCCCGATCAGTAGGAGCATTGTTAGAGCTAGTGCGGTTGAATGACCAGCTCGAGTTTATTTTCAGTCGATCATTCAGTGCGTTGTTATCCAGATTTAGTCGAAGTCCGTAGCGAGTAAAATCGGTATTCTTGATAATCCCTTCATTATTGAAATAGTTTCCGATGATCGCGTAGCGCATTTTCTCGTTTCCGCCTGTAAAGCTTAGCTGATGGTTATCAATACGTCCGTTTCGCGTTACTTCATCAAACCAGTTAGTTCCGGCACCAATAGCATCTATTTCGGCCTGGGTGTAGATGGGAGCACCTCCCTGGCTGGTTTCTAGCGTGTTCAGGTAAGTGGCAAATCCTCGCCCGTCGAGCACATCAATTTCGTTGGCAATAGTTTGTACCGATACCGAACCGTCGTATTCAATTTTGCTCTCGCCCGCTTTACCCCGCTTAGTCGTAATCAATACTACACCGTTCGCACCCCTCGAACCATAAATAGACGTAGCCGAAGCATCTTTCAAAATTTCAATGGACTCAATATCATTAGGATTGATCGTAGACATAACATTAGTAGGTTGGCGATTTCCACCAACTCCATAAGCACCATTATCGGGATATATTGGAAATCCATCTACCACGTACAGTGGTTCACTACCGCTGTTGATGGAATTGGAACCCCGAATCCGCACCGAAACCCCGCCCCCCGGAGCGGCTGAAGCCTGGGTTACCTGTACTCCGGGAGCCCGTGCCTGAATAGCCTGGTCTACCGAGGCTACCGGAAATTCTTTGACCGATTCACCTTTAATAGAGGCAACCGATCCGGTAAGGTCGCTTTTCTTTACAGTTCCGTAGCCGACTACTACCACTTCTGAAAGCGATTGTAAGTCAGGGGCTAAATTGATATCAACTGTGCTTCTACCATTAATCTCGATTTCAGTAGTCTGGTAACCAACCGAAGAAAATACTAGCGTAGTGGCATTATCTGGCACATTGAGGCTGTAGTTGCCTTCAATATCGGTAACGGTACCTACCGTAGTGCCTTTGGCCAGTACGTTCACTCCAGGTAATCCAGTGTTGCTCTCTTCGTCGATAACAGTACCACTGACATTCGTCTGGGCAAAAGAAAAAGTAGGTAAGGTGCTTGCAAACAAGAGAAGAAGCCAACCGAGTTTTTGGAATGGCTTTAGTTTGAATAGTAAATGTTGTTGCATTCTCATGTGGTAAAATTTATGGTTAATGGAAGATAGTATAATTTTTTCATGCTTTAGCTTCCTGCTGTAGTATTGATTATAAAGGCAGATAAAGCCGTTCTTAATGTGCAATAAGGGATCATGATACCACAAAAACTAAAAGTTGACAAGGTATTGGCATTTCCCCATTCTATAAATGTTTCATCTTATGAAAGGATAGACTATCTTATCATGAGATTAAAAATTCATATTATTTTCTTACTAAGCAAAACTATTTTTAACATTTTATTAAAATTATGTATCGTTGAAATGGCTAAATGTATTTATTAACGACTGTCTCTTGCATTACCCCCTATCCCTTTTACGATACTCAAGGGGAGACATTCGCATCACTTTTTTAAAAATCCGAGAGAAATAATAAGGATCTTGATACCCCACTCGATGCGCAATTTCCTTGATGTACAATTGAGAAATATCCAACAGTTGGCAAGCGTACTGAATCTTGAGTTGAATAAAGTGATCGATGGGAGAAAATCCGGTTTTCTGGGTAAACAGTTTGGAGTAGTGCGCCACCGCAAGCCCCGACTGGTCAGCTAGCTTACGAAGAGATAAGTGCTCCCCCACATGAGACCTCATAAAGGAAATACTCTTGGAGATCACATCGTGATCCTGAATCTGCTGATAGTGCATAAACTGATCAGGGTACAAAAAAGCGGCGAGTAACTGGTGTAAGCTAAGGTTAGCGTACTCTAGGTACGACTTTGCGTAGCCCATTGAGAGGGTATGAATTAAATCCTTGAACAAGCTAACCCGAAGGTCCTCTGGAGAGTTATGATGCGCCGGTAAGCTAACTTTTTTACCAAAGTGTTCTATGAGGTGATCAGCCTTAGCCCCATTAAAGTGTATCCAGTAGATAGTCCATGCTCCTTTATCAAAAGTAAAATAGTGATGGGGAGTATTTTTTGGAATAATAATGTAGTCATTCTTAGTAAGGAAAAATGACTCCTCTCGGATATTTACTTCACCACTTCCATTGGTTACATATATCAGAATATTTTCCGTCGAACCACGATTCCTTTTGCGAGAATGAAAGCGAGCGTGGGGGTAAAAGCCAATATCGGTAATATAGAGATCTTGTATCAGTGGGTTAGACTTCGCTTGTTGGCTCACAAAGGACGGTAGTACAATACTTTGTTCTCCCAAAAAACCATCTTCCTTATTTGATGAGGTCATGATAATATAGTCTATTTAATCCGAAGATAACGCATTTCATACTGCAATTCAATTGCCTTACTTTGTTCCCTATGCTGGTAAAAGATAAGCTTAATTTCAAGTACATTCTGTCAGTTTCCTTGGTATCAGCTTTGGGTGGTTTGCTGTTTGGTTACGACTGGGTGGTGATTGGAGGAGCCAAACCCTTTTATGAACGATACTTTGATATTACCCAACAGGCATCCTTGCAGGGTTGGCTGGTCAGTTGTGCTTTAGTAGGTTGTACGTTGGGTGCCATAGGTTCAGGACGGCTTACCACCGCATTAGGAAGAAAGAAACCTCTTATCATATCAGCCTTTCTGTTTACTGTATCAGCCATCGGCACTGGTATGGTGAATACGTTGCCCTGGTTCATTGTTTATCGGATTATGGGGGGGATAGGTATCGGTCTAGCGTCTACTATTTCTCCCATTTACATTGCCGAACTGGCTCCATCACAATACCGGGGACGACTAGTATCGCTTAATCAGCTAACCATTGTGATTGGCATTCTGGCCGCTCAGATCATAAACTTCCTGATTGCCGAACCCGTGGTAGAAAGTAGTACCGACGCCCAAATTGCTGCCTCCTGGAACGGACAACAGGGCTGGCGGTGGATGTTCTGGGCTGAAGCATTTCCTGCACTAACCTTTTTTATACTTACCTTTTTTATTCCCGAAAGCCCTCGTTGGTTGGGGCAACGGGGTCATTGGCCAGAGGTACGTCAGCTTCTTTCGCGAATCGGCGGAGCCGAGTATGCCAAAGCAGGGCAGGAAGAGATTCAACATTCATTACTTCAACCTAAACGAAATTCAGGTTCAGCTATACTAGAGAAGAAAAACCGCTTTATCTTACTGATTGGTATTGTACTAGCTGTCTTTCAACAATGGTGCGGTATCAATGTAGTGTTCAACTACGCCGATGAGGTCTTCTCGGCTGCTGGCTATTCTATTAGCGATGCTCTATTCAATATTGTGATCACCGGAGTGGTAAATCTGGTATTTACCTTTGTGGCTATCCGCACTATTGACCAGTGGGGACGCCGTCGGCTGTTGCTCTTCGGCTCTCTTGGACTAGCAATTACCTATTCGCTGCTTAGCGTTTGCTATCTGGCGGATGTAAAAGGAGTTTTTGCCCTCTCCCTGGTGCTCATTGGCATTGCCGTGTACGCCATGTCTCTCGCTCCAGTAACATGGGTGGTACTTTCGGAGATCTTTCCTAATCGTATCCGGGGAGTAGCCATGGCAGTTGCTACTACTGCTCTCTGGATAGCCTCGTTTGTGCTGACCTATACCTTTCCCTTACTTAACAGCAGTTTAGGAACTTCAGGCACTTTCTTCCTATACAGCAGCATATGTCTGGCTGGTTTCCTATTCATATTTCGCACTTTGCCTGAGACTAAGAATAAGTCTCTTGAGGAAATCGAGAAAGAACTAGTGATAGAGAACCCTCATGACTAAAACATATTTACGCACCCAACCGACGAACAAATGAACGTAAAAGCCTGGAACGAATCTGTCAACTTACCCACCTACCCGATTGGAGAGCCGGAGAAGTATCCTATGTTTCTGGAAAAGAGAGTTTATCAGGGGAGCAGCGGAGTCGTTTACCCTTTTCCGGTCGTCGAGAAAATCTACGATGAAAAAATTGAACAGTCCTGGCAAGCTGTCTTTCTGGAGAACGACTTCCTTAAGATTATGATTCTACCCCAACTCGGCGGCAGAGTACAGATGGCCTACGATAAAATGAAGGAACGCCACTTTGTATATTATAATCAGGTTATCAAACCAGCCTTAGTGGGACTCACTGGTCCCTGGATATCCGGTGGTATTGAATTTAACTGGCCTCAGCACCACCGACCTACTACTTACGATCCGGTAGACTGGACAATTGAAGAGCACCAGGACGGCAGCAAAACAGTGTGGGTCAATGAAATTGACCGTATGCATGGCACCAAAGGAAAAGCCGGATTCCGACTCTATCCGGATAAAGCCTATCTAGAGATAAATGCTGAATTATACAACCGAACTCCTTTTCCTCAAACCTTCCTCTGGTGGGCCAACCCGGCTGTACCAGTAAACGAAGATTACCAATCAGTTTTTCCGCCCGATGTGCATGCAGTATATGACCACGGGAAACGAGATGTATCAAGTTTTCCCATTGCCAATGGTACCTACTATAAAGTAGATTACTCAATAGGAGTAGATATTTCCCGGTACAAGAACATACCTGTGCCTACATCCTACATGGCAGTAGATAGTCGCTACGATTTTGTCGGCGGATACGAACACGATACCCGCGGGGGAATGATGCACGTGGCTAATCACCATACTGCTCCTGGAAAGAAGCAGTGGACGTGGGGCAATGGCGACTTCGGTCACTCCTGGGATCGTAATCTGACCGACGAAGATGGTCCTTACATAGAACTGATGTGCGGGGTGTTTACCGATAACCAACCAGATTTTACCTGGATACAGCCCTACGAAGTCAAGCAGTTTACTGAATACTTCATGCCCTACCAGGAGCTTGGACTAGTGAAAAACGCTAACCGCAATGCGATGGTTAACCTGGAGTTGGAAGCAGGACAGGCTGCTATCAAACTTTACACTACCAGCTTCTTTCCCAAAGTCAAAATCATACTATTAGCTCTAGACGAAATAGTGTGGGAAGACCAGTACGACTTCGCTCCGGGTACGGTCTATCAGCAACAAGTAAGCGTACCGACCGACATCTCCCTACCTGACCTGAAGATTGTAGCACTTATGGAGAATCAGCGAGAGCTGATTGCCTGGCAGGCTGAACCGACTAGCGACGAGCCTTTAGTTCCAGACCCAGCAAAGCCTGCTCAGGAACCAGAAGCTATTGAAAGCAATGAACTGCTGTACTTGACTGGCCTGCACCTGGAACAGTACCGACACGCTACCTACCAGTCTACCGACTACTACCGGGAAGCCCTACGCCGTGAACCGGGCGATATTCGCAACAACACGGCCCTGGGAGTCTGGCTAATGCGGCGAGCGAAATTCGGAGAGGCTGAACAGCACTTTCGACGGGCAATCGAGACACTAACGCTTCGTAACCCCAATCCATACGATGGTGAGGCTTTCTATCATCTGGGTATTTGTCTAAAATTACAGCAACGAGATCAAGAGGCCTACGACATGCTCTACAAAGCGGCTTGGAGTGCCGGTTGGCAAAACGCCGCTTACTTCCATATTGCCCAACTTGATGCCCGCCGTGAAGATTGGGGATTAGCCCTAGAGCATGTAGAAAAATCTCTAATCCGAAACAGCCACCATCATCAAGCTCGGCATTTGAAGGCAATTTTACTTCGCAAGCTGGATCGAAAAACAGAAGCCCTAGCCTACGTCGAAGAATCCCTACGACTAGATGCATTTAACCTGGGGGCATGCTACGAGCAGTATTTGCTCACTAAAGAAGAAGCCGTGCTGGCGGAATTTCTCAGGTTAATGCGTAATCACTCATTCAATTTTATCAACTTTGCCCTTGACTACGCCCACGCTGGCTTTTATCAGGATGCAATGTCTCTCCTCTCCCATCACCAAATGGAAGAGAGTCAACCTAACCCACTCGTCTTTTATCTGCTAGGATGGTTCACTACGCAGGCTTCGGATGAGGCTAACGCCCAGTCTTACTACGCCCAGGCCGCTGCTCAGAAACCAGATTTTGGATTTACCAACCGTTTGGAGGAGGTTCAGGCATTACAGCAGGCACTCATACTTAATCCTGAAGATAAGCGGGCACTCTATTTCTTAGGCAATTTCTTTTACGCTCATAAACAACACACTCAGGCGATTAGCTATTGGGAAAAAGCAGTAACACTGAAGGATGATAACCCCATTACCTACCGAAACCTAGCCCTAGCATACTTCAACCAGCGGGATGAGAGAGAATTGGCGGTGCAATTTCTGGAAAAAGCATTTGAGATAGATGGAGGTTCAGCTCGCTTACTAATGGAATTGGATCAGTTATACAAACGCCTTAACTATCCGATAGCGAGCCGACTAACCACTTTGGAACGCTATCCTGAATTAGTGGACTTCCGAGATGATCTTTACCTCTCACATATTACCCTACTCAATATGTCGGGACAGTATAAAGAGGCACTAAACCTACTCAACCGCCGAACTTTTCATCCCTGGGAAGGTGGAGAAGGTAAAGTACCTGCTCAATACGTATATAGTCATATTGCCTTGGCTGTTGAAGATATTGAGAACCAGAGATACCAGCAGGCAATACATCATTTAAATCTAGCCCAGTTTTATCCTCATAATTTGGGCGAAGGAAAGTTATACGGGACTCAGGAGAATGATATTTTCTACTGGTTGGGCTGTGCCTACGACGGACTGGGTGAAACTGAGAAAGCCCGAGAAACTTGGGAACACGCCTCAGTAGGACTATCTGAACCAGAACCAGCTATCTTCTATAATGATCAGCAACCCGATAAGATTTTCTACCAGGGTCTGGCGTTACTTAGACTCGCGCGAGAGGAAGAGGCTTACCAACGTTTTCGTAAGCTTATCACCTTCGGTGAGAACCGAATGAATACCACTGTTAAAATAGACTACTTTGCCGTATCCCTTCCTGATTTACTGCTCTGGGATGATGATCTCCAGACCCGTAATACACTGTTTTGTTACTACTTGATTGGCCTAGGCTACCTAGGGCTGGGAGAAACGGATAAGGCTCTTGAGTCACTACAGAAGGCTAGTGAGATAGATATTTACCATCAAGGGGTACACTGGCACCGAGAGCTAGCTCTAACCAAAAGCCCAACTAACTCTCTATAGTTTGCCGCTTATCAATCGGCAACCAGCAAAACAAGACGAGCACATAATCAAAAAATTAATACTCTTATGAGGACTAGACTTTCGTTAGGACTACTGGCGGCCTTAATCTGGTCATGTCATTCTACTGAACCGAATAACATTATCGCCCTTTCAGGTGACTGGGCTTTTGCCATTGACTCCCTTGACCGGGGAGAAGAAGAACGTTGGTTTACCCGGTTTTTTGACGAAACGGTATCACTACCCGGTTCTATGGCCACCAATGGAAAGGGAAATAGGGTTACGACTCAAACCCAATGGACGGGCGGTATCCGTGACCCACAATGGTTTACCGATCCCCATTATGCCCCTTACCAGCCTCCAGAAGGAGATAGTATTCTATTTCCTTTCTGGCTTCAACCCATTAGAGAATATACGGGTGCCGCCTGGTATCAACGAAAAATCAGCATACCGAATAACTGGGAAGAAAGAAGGACTATTCTGAATTTGGAACGCTGCCATTGGGAGTCTACCGTGTGGATTGACGATCAAGAAGTGGGTACCCAAAATAGTCTTTCCACCGCTCATCTTTACGACCTTACTCCCTACCTTGATGCCGGAGAAGAACAGACCCTCTCAATCCGCATCGATAATCGTATAAAGATTGATGTAGGTGAAAACTCCCACAGCATCTCTGATCATACTCAGTCCAATTGGAACGGAATTGTGGGAGGTATTTTTCTGGAAAACCAGAGTCCCGTATACTTTTCTAATTTACAACTATATCCGAATGCTTCCAATCAGACAGTTACGATGAAGGGAAGTATCGTCCACCCAAGTTCTCAGATCTCTACACTCCAGCTAACGGCCAAAATGAGTGGCGTAAATTTCAACCAGCCATTCAACGAGCAGACTTTTTCCCTAGAGGCTAATGAAGGAAATACTGAGTTCGAGTTTGAGTATACACTTAGCGACGAAGTAAGACCATGGGATGAGTTTCAACCGAACCTTTACGAAATCTCATTATCAATTGAAGGAGGTGAAGAACGCACGGAAGTAATTGGGTTCAGAACAATTACCGTTAAAAATCGGCAGTTTCTTATTAATGATCGCTTATCTTTTTTAAGGGGCACATTAGAGTGCGCCATCT
>CAKZYJ010000413.1 GCA_937884755.1 uncultured Flammeovirgaceae bacterium | reverse complement strand
GCTACAACCGCTTTCTTAGAATTTTACTACCACATAAACCTAAAGGCGTCGGCTTTTTCCATCGATGAAAAAGTAGGCAAAAAATCTAGGAACATTTGAAATTGCACCGGCAACCCGTGGCGTCCACGGTGGATCGCTTCGCTCAGACACCAAATCTTCCACTAAGGGAAGAAAAAAAGCTCTCTTAAATGGTATAAGTTAAGTAGAGAGGAGCTAATTCATTGAAAACTGACTTACAAAAACATCTATAATCCATCAGGGAGATTTCTCTAGCGGAAAGTCCTCGCTTATTGCTTAACTTAGAGTTACGGCGGAACAGTATTCCCTTTATTTTCCGCACTAGATTATTCCTTAACCTTAGACATGTTTTTTACCCATGAAAATTGCAGTTACGGCCGCTAACGGACAATTAGGTTCATCAATCGTGTATGAGCTAAAGCAGGAAATTGGAAGTGATCACGTCATTGGCATTGTAAGGTCGCCCGAAAAGGCTACTAACCTCGGAATTGAGATTAGAAAAGGAGATTATAATAGCCGGGATGAATTTGAAGCTGCATTGCAGGGGGTTGATAGGGTACTTCTGATTTCAGGGAAGGATTATCCCGAGAAAAGAATACCCCAACACCGAAATGTAATTGAAGCGGCCAAGCAGAACGGATTGCGAAAGATTGTTTACACCAGTATTATTGGTGATGAAGAGAAAACTGCTTTTAGTCCGGTGGTAAACAGTAATCGCCAAACTGAAGAGGATGTACGGCAGTCGGGCCTTGACTGGGTTATCGGCCGAAACGGCATTTACATTGAACCCGACCTGGAGTATATAGCTACTTACCAACAAGAAGGTGAGATTAGAAACTGTGCCGGAAACGGGAAATGTGGTTATACCAGCCGGGAGGAATTAGGTTATGCCTACACCCAACTACTGCTCAACGACCGCCACCACAGGCAGACTTACAACCTGCTGGGGGAGCCCGTCACTCAGGCCCAATTAGCGGAGCTTATCATTCATGTTTTTGGTTCAGATCTAATCTACTACCCCGTATCCATAGTGGCTTATGAGCAGGAGAGAAAAGCGGAGTTGGGTGATTTCCTCGGAACCGTTATTGCTGGCATTTACGACGGAATTAAGCAAGGTGCCAACGATGTGCCCTCACATTTTGAACAAGCTGCCGGTAGACCTCATCAATCAATAATCGAGATGATGAAGGCATTTAAAGAAAATCAGAAAACCTAGTCCGATAAGCATTAGCTCCCTTCGTAGGATGAAATACCCGGACATTGCGGAAAGAATAATAAGGTTAAAGAATGCTGACTTAGTACTTCGAGAAAGACTGGTTCAAAACGGGCAACTGGGGGATGGCTATAATGATGAGATGGCCGAATTACATAACCAAAATGCGGCGATTCTCAATGAGATAATCGATACTATCGGTTATCCCACTGTTGGCAAAGTAGGTAAAGAAGGTAGTGAATCTGCCTGGTTAGTTATACAACACTCCATCGGCCAGCCCTATTTTATGCGAAAGTGCGCGAAACTATTAGAAATTGCGGTTAGTGAAAATAAAGCAAGCCCCAGAAATATTGCGTATCTGACCGACCGCATAGCAGCCTTTGAAGGGAGACCTCAACTGTTTGGAACCCAATTTGACTGGGACCAAAACGGAGAGCTGAGCCCAAAACCTTTCGACGATTTATTCCTGGTAAATCACAGGAGAAAGTCTATCGGGCTTAACACCTTGGCGGAACAAACTGAAGAGATGAGAAGACGTGCGAAAGAAGAAAATCATTCGCCACCAGCAGATTTTGAGAAAAGAAAAACAGAGTTTGATCAGTGGCGAAAGTCAGTTGGTTGGATCAAGTGAAAACAACTACTGACTATTAGGAAACAGTATTGAAGCCCTGAGTCGTACTAAAGTGATACTACCAATCTAACGTTTGCTGCCAAACAAAACATCCATGAGCGTTGGTAAAAAGGTAGTAAATGAAAGTAAGGCCCCACTCACCGCCGTGGCAATCAAAATCCCGAAGTAGCGTACCGGCACCGCCGAGGCAAAGACCATCATCCCGAAGCCACCCGCCAGTAGCAGGCTGGTCACCAAGATCGCTTTACCCACCTGTCGGATGGTCATTTCCATATTTTTGCGATGAGGGAGCCGTTTACGATCCAGGTAGTAATGGTACACAAAATGAATGGTGTCGTCTATGGTAATGCCCAATACCACGGCGGCAATCAGGGAAGTGGCAATGTCTAGCGAGATACCCGCCAGGCCCATGAGGCCCAGGATCAGCAAAACCGGTAGCAGATTGGTTAAAAAGGCCGCCAGGCTAAGCAATACTTTTCCTCGGAGCATCAGCAGCAGAAAAATGAGCACTAAGCCCGAAGCAATAGCCAGACTACGCTGCTGCGAAGTAACTACATAACCCACAATGCCGGCGTATAGTGGAATATAGCCGGTAGGCCGTAAGTCTGCCGTGCTACCGTAGACCTCCTGGCTCAATTCGCTAATCTGGGACAACAGCATATTGAGTTCGCCCGTACTCACAACATCACCACTCAGGATAAGCCTTCCTCTTTTTTCATCAGCAGGTAGCCAGCGCCTCACCAGGCTACTGTCCCGTTCCAGAGCCTGTGCGGTATAACGATCGATCAGCGTGGGCTTCAGGCGACTTCGCCACATGGGACCGTAAATTACAGGCAGCGTACGGGTGTAGAGCTCATGAAAGCCACTGGCTCTGGCGATATCTTCATTATCCGTAACCCGCTGGGCAAACTCGGCTGTTTTGGTGAGCAATTCGGGACTGTTAACCACCCCAGAATCCTTCGGATAGAGCATCAGGTCTATCGGAAAATACCGGCCCCAGTGCTGTAGAATCTCCTGATGGTCTTCAACTACCGGATGTTCTTTCGGGAAATAGCCCAGGGTATAGGTATTGGCGGTAATCTGACTAACCCCGTACCCCAGAACCACCGCTGCCATCAGGTAAAAACCCAAAATGGCGTATTTCTTTTTTACCGAAAACCTAAATAACCGTAACAGCAGATTTTCGGCCTGTATCCCCAGATATGACTTTTCGTAGCTGATGAGTGGCAGGAAAAAAAAGGCCAGCACAAAACTTACTAACAGCGCCAGTGAGAGGCCAACTCCCACCAAAAGCCCAAACTGCTGTAAAATAGAAAGGGGAGTGAACAAGAATGAAGCAAAACCGGCTACGGTAGTAAGGGTGGTAAATAAACAAGGCCACCATACCCGCCTCAAAGCCGGGATGATGTCTTTCTGTCCCTGGGCTTTATAGTGGTTTAGTATATGGATAATGTCCAGCAAGCTAACAATGGTAAGGAGAACCGGGGCGATAGAAGAAACCAGGTTGAGCGAATAGCCCAGGGCACCGTAGATGCCCAATGCCAGCCAGAGCACTAGAAAAAATGTGGCCAGGCTGTAGATAACTACATAAAAATTTCGGTAGAGAACGAACAAAAACAGCATGATCAGCCCAACGCCACTTCCTTTTAAGAGCGCAAAATCTCGCTGAGTGAGATTGTTGAGGCCGGAGTAAATGACAGAGCTTCCCCCCATGGAAACGTTTTCTTCCGGAAAATGGGCTAACAATGCCTCCTCCACACCCTCTACAATTTCATCCATCCGGTGCTGTATCTCCGACAGCAGCCCCAACTGCACAATAAGCCGGAGGCTACTTCCATCTTGGTTGACAAAATTACCCGTTACATAGGGGGCTGATCGGTAAAAAGTATTTAACGAATCATAAAACTGAGGGGCTTCCGGTAGGGATTCGGGTAAAGCAGGCGTTAGGTAACTACCGGCAGACAGCTTAAAGGTACGGGCATTGGCCAGAGAATATACCTCTTCTACTCCTTCTATGGCTCTCATCTCGACGATGCTTTCTTGCAGTGCCAGCAGCGTTTTCCGGTTTATTACCCCCGTTGTATCATAGATAATGACCGTAATTACCTCATCGCTACCGAATGACTGTTGGAAGTCCTGATAGGTAAGGAGTAGCGGGTCGTCTTCCACAAACCAGGACTCTATGGCATTGGTAACCTGTAAAGCTTGGGGAAGGAAAGGTGAAAAAATACTACCGCTAAGAATAAGCAAACCGAACCAAAGCCAACGGTACTTCTGAAAAAATCGCATACTTGAGTTTTATGGAGCTGGGGCCGAAGTTACTGGCCGGTTCACGCTTATCAAAATAACATCACAAACAGAATTTTAGTATTCGGTTCAACGTAGCTCTATAATTTGAACAAATGACCTTACTCTAAAGCAATTTAGCTTTAATGGCTTTATTCAGAACGACTCAGCAGAATTGAAACAAAACTAGGGTAATCGATTACTTGCCTGCTTCATTAAAACTAATGAAGCAGAATGCTTTAAAATTCTGAGTAAGATACATTGATCTACGCTCTGAATTTCCGTTGTGAAAAGGCTATTTTTTCATACCAACCTCATTGGTTACACTGATTGGAGTCATCGTATAGGTGAAATAATACTCGCGAGGTAAGATCATGTATTCGGTGTGGGGTAGTGCGCCCCAGCTATTATCACCACCCACGCCCCGCTGACCGTAATCTACATTTAGGGTAATATGCTCCTGCGCCTGAATATCGGTAGTATGCAGGTATTTGCGTTGGGGATCATTGGAGAAATCGCTCTGTTCGTGATAGTTCGCATTAAAACAAAAAGTAGGTGAGCCGCTAATCCGAAGGCCGACACCCTGCTCGTTGGTTAGTTCCAGCCAACGGACATCAGTGCGGTAGCCGTTTTCCTGGGGACGGATGTAGGAGAAAGAGAGGTCTTCAACCGGCATCCCGTAGGTACCCACCAGCGCGGAGGTTTTACGGTCGCTGTAATTTTCGTGCGGACCTCGTCCGTACCACTGGGCCTGTGATAGGCTACCATCAATCACCATCTGGGTACCAAAACGGGGAAGTTCCTTCAGTCCGCGGTGGGGAGCTGGGATAAAAGCAGTACTAATGGTAAGGGAGCCATCGCTCAGCACAGTGTAAGTAACATGATACTGAGCTTCAATATCGGTAAGTTCTCCTGGAACAGTTACGGTTATAGAACCGTCTTCCATCTTAGTCACCTGGGGGGTACTAGTTTTGAGCGATTCGTGCATCGTTCTCCATTCTTTCAATTGATTCGGCATGCTGTTACCGTAGTCGTTGTCAATAGGGATTCGCCAGAAGTCGGGGCGAGGAGCCGATACCAGCAGGTTGCTACCCTGGTACTGAAAGTGCTCCAAACTACCGCTCTTCTTATCCCACTCCAATGAGAAACCCTCTCCCTTCACGCTGATTATCTCTGCCCCATCTTCTAAGGTGAGGGCAGAAGAATTCTGAATTCCCGGATTAATTGAAATTGGGGTAGATCTAGTGGTTTGCACCAGCAATTGCTCGACCGCCAGTTCGTGACCCTGAGGAATCATGGGGGTGGCATTTTTCTGATGGAGGGAAAGAGTCAGCCACCGCTCTTTTCCGGAATCGGATCTTTCGTAGGGAATAGTTACTTCCTGAGATTCGCGGGGTGCCAGTGCAAGGTTCATGCTGCCCTCATCCAACATTTTGCCTTCCTCTTCTAATCTCCACCGTATGTCAAATTCTTGCAAATTGGTAAAGAAGTATTCGTTAGTAATCTTTACTGTTCCGGAGGATAAGTCAATGGGTTCGGCTTTAAAGTTCTGATAGACTTTTTTTACCTCGATGAGGTGGGGGTTGGGTTGCCGAGCGGGGTTTACCAGTCCATTAAGGCAGAAGTTGTGGTCGGTGCGGATAGTGTCGCCGGTAAAATCTCCGCCGTAGCCAAAGTAGGTCTCACCTTCTTCGGTTTGTTTTAGTAGCCCCTGATCAACCCAATCCCAGATGAAACCACCTTGCAGCAGATCGTAGCTTTCAATCAAATCCCAGTAGTCCTGGAAGTTACCTACGCTGTTGCCCATTGCGTGAGCGTACTCACACTGAATAAGCGGCCGGGTAGCCCGGTCATCTAAGGCGTAGTTCTTCATTTGCTCCATCGACATATACATGGGAGCATAAATATCGGTATGAGGGCGGAGCCGGGCCTGCTCGAACTGTACTGGGCGGGTGTCCTGCTCCTTGAGCCACTCGTAGGCTTTTACGAAGTTGGAACCGTCGCCGGCTTCATTGCCTAACGACCAGGTAATGATGGAAGGGTGATTTTTATCCCGTTCGTACATGCGCTCTACGCGGTCGAGGTGGGCTGTTTCCCAGGTAGGGTCGTCAGCAATATGATTCTCTGGTTTGTAAGGAGCCTGCTGAGCGGCTCCCAGTCCGTGCGACTCAATATTCGCTTCGTCGACTACGTATAATCCGTAGCGGTCGCATAGCTTATACCAGTAGGGATCGTTAGGGTAGTGGCTGGTACGTACGGAGTTGATATTGTACTGCTTCATTAGGCG
>CAKZYJ010000412.1 GCA_937884755.1 uncultured Flammeovirgaceae bacterium | reverse complement strand
CTCAAATATGAGTTATTTTTCGCGTTTTATAAAATTTTATTCAAATTCCTGGCGTAGGATAGATAGTACATCCTCCACCGTTTCTTCCTCTAGATCGGTACGCCGCACAAGGTCTTCTTTCGCTAATGAAAGCACGCTTTTGGCGGTATCTAGACCAATCTTTTTAAACTCATCGATCACCCAATCTTCCACCTCATCCGCAAACTCATCCAGGTCCACATCTTCATCAGCTTCCAGGCCGAGGGTCTCTCGGAATACGTCAATTTCGTACCCCACTAAACGGCTTGCCAATTTGATGTTTTGACCTCCCCGGCCGATAGCCAGTGATACCTGATCGGGCTTGAGGAAAACGGACACCCGTTTGCCTTCTTCATCTATTTTAATAGAGCTGATTTTCGCCGGACTAAGGGCCCGAGTAATATACAGCTCCAGGTTATCGGTGTAGTTAATTACGTCAATGTTCTCATTCTGCAATTCGCGTACAATGCTGTGAATACGGGAGCCTTTCATTCCTACACAGGCGCCTACCGGATCGATGCGGTCGTCGTAAGACTCTACCGCCACTTTTGCTCGCTCGCCCGGCTCTCGCACGGTGTTTCGCATAGTAATGAGTCCGTCGTAAACTTCGGGTACCTCCATTTCGAACAGTCGCTCGAGAAACTTCTCGGAAGTACGCGACATAATAATGCGGGGGTTTCCATTTACCATCTCTACCCGGTGCACAATCGCCCGTACCGACTCACCTTTACGGAAGCGATCTTTCGGAATCTGTTCGGAGCGAGGCATGATCAATTCGTTGCCTTCACCATCGATAAGCAAAATCTCCCGGCTCAGTATCTGGTAAACCTCTCCTACAATAATCTCACCTACCAGATCTTTATACTTCTGGAAAAGGATGTCCTTCTCCAGGTCTTTTACTTTCTGGATCAGGGTTTGGCGAGCCATCATCACGGTGCGTCGGCCAAAATCTTCCAGCTTAATTTCTTCAGCCACTTCCTCTCCAATCTCAAAGTCTGGCTCAATCTTCTGAGCATCCGATAAGCTGATTTTATCATGATCCCAAATGTCTTCCGAGTTATCATCCACAATTTCGCGGAAGCGCCAGATTTCCAAGTCACCCTTATCGGCGTTGATGATCACATCGAAGTTTTCGTCGGTTTCGTATCTCTTACGGACCATTGCCCGAAATACGTCTTCCAAAATGCGGATCATGGTGGGGCGGTCAATATTTTTACCCCGGGCAAATTCCGCAAACGACTCGATTAAAGTTGCCGTGTCCATCATATGTCTAAAGTGTAGCTAGTACGTTAGTTTTCTTTATTTGATTAAATGGTATTCGCAGGTTCGCCGCCGGCTCTTTCTTCTTGTTTTTTTTCTTCCCTTTAGCCGTTGGTTCTAGTTCAATAGCATCGTCCGATACGCTTAGCAAGGTGCCTTTGGCTGTTTGATTATCTTGCGTGAGCACCTTCACATTTCGGCCCACATTTTTGATATACTGCCGGTGCAGTTTCAGCGGTTGATCCAAACCAGGCGACGAAACCTCCAGCGTATATTTACTACTGATAATATCTTCTTCCTCTAACCGGGCCGACAGTGCCCGACTGACTTCAGCGCAGGTATCGATAGAGATGCCATTATCTCCATCCAGATGCACAATAACCTTAGCCCCTTGCGGGGCGGGGTTTACGGTCACATCTACCAAGAAAAGGCTATCATCCTTTTCCTCCAGAATGCCGGAAATCCACTGTGTAATCTTCTCTTGCGATGACATAAATTGCTAAACGAAAAAGAGGGGACGATGCCCCCTCTCGGATGTTGCTACTACAAACGCCTGCAAATTTAGCGAATATCTTGGTCAAAGCAAAAACATAGAGGGGGGAGCTTCGTGACTCTTTACTATTAGTTGTACTTATTCAGCTTGTTGATGAAACAACGCTAGAATCAACAAAATTCATTTTTACCACTGCTTCACCAATTTTTTGGTTTTATTCGCCGTTGTGTTGGGAAAAGAGCAAGCTGATAATAGTAATACTATGATATTTAGATGCTGGCTATACAGTTGGATAGCAGTAGGAATGGCGGTTTTCGTTGGTTGCCAATCAGGCAAGCAGGAAGAAGTAGCTGAACAGCCAAAAGTACCCAAGTACGTTCCGGCGTTTAGTGCCGACTCAGCCTATGCCTACATCGAAGCTCAGGTGGCTTTTGGTCCCCGGGTACCAACTACCTCCGCTCATCAGGAGTGCCGCGCCTATCTGGTAAGTAAACTGGAGCAGTTTGGAGCCGAAGTACAACTGCAATCGTTTGAAGCTACCGCCTACAACGGAACTATCCTCAATCTGAGTAATATTATCGCGAGTTATCAACTGGAAAAATCTAAGCGCATTTTGCTGGCGGCCCACTGGGATACTCGCCCCTACGCTGATAAAGACTCGGTACGAACGGAAGAGCCTATCTTAGGTGCCAACGATGGGGCCAGCGGAGTAGCGGTGTTACTGGAAATAGCTCGAGCGATCAGTCAGGATTCACTGCTGGATGTAGGGATTGATATAATCTTGTTTGATGGCGAAGATTACGGCGAGCCGGAGGATTATAAAGAACAGACCTCCGAAAGCTCGCAGCAGGTGTACTGGTGCTTAGGTTCGCAATACTGGGCTAAGAACAAACATCAACCCCGTTACTCAGCTTACTACGGAATTGTGCTGGATATGGTAGGAGCCAAAAACGCTGCCTTTTACCGAGAAGGAGTTTCGCAGCAGGCTGCACCTAGCGTGTTGAAACGAATTTGGGATGCGGCCCACCAGCTAGGCCACGGGCAGTACTTTATTTACAAAGACAGCCCCGATATTATAGACGATCACGTGTACGTAAACTATCAGGCGAAGATACCGATGGTGGATATCATTGACCACGATCCTAGTAGCGATTTCTATTTCGGCTACTACCACCATACCCATGCTGACGATATGGAAATTATTGATCGGGAAACCCTAGAAGCCGTGGGTGAGACGGTGATGTATGTAGTGTATCATGAATTAATCTAATCCTCCTAAGAAGGGCTAAGCCACTTTCGGCACACCTCCAGTGGCATACTTTTACGTTGGGCGTAGTCCTGTAGTTGGTCTTCGTCGATGCGGGAGATACCAAAGTAGCGGGATTGGGGATGGGAGAAGTACCAGCCGCTCACTGATGCTGCCGGAAACATAGCGAAGTTTTCGGTGAGGTAGATGCCGGTGTTTTCGGTAACGTCCAGCAGCGAGAATAGTGTCTCTTTTTAGGTATGGTCGGGGCAGGCGGGATAACCCGGTGCCGGACGAATACCCATGTATTTTTCTCGGATCAGCGCCTCGTTATCCAGTTTTTCATCGGGATCGTAGCCCCAGAACTCGCGACGGACACGCTGGTGCATGAGTTCGGCGAAGTCTTCAGCGAAGCGGGCGGCCAGCGCTTTCACCATAATGGAGTTGTAATCATCGTGGTCGGCTTCAAACCGCTTGGCAATTTCTTCGGAACCTACTCCAGCAGTAACAGCAAATCCACCTACGTAGTCGGCTACTTCTGATCCTTTGGGAGCTACAAAATCGGCTAGACTAAAGTACTCTTTGCCTTCCGCTTTTTTGGTTTGCTGTCGCAGATGGTGCAGTGTAGTAAGTTGCTGACTCCGATCTTCTTCATTGTCAGTGAAGCGATACAGTTCGATGTCATCATCCTGGACCGTATTGGCCGGAAAGAAGCCAATCACGGCATTGGCGGTAATCCATTTTTCCTGAATGATTTTTTCTAGCATGGCCTTAGCATCCCGATAAAGTTCCTGAGCTTCTTTACCGACGATCTCGTCTTCCAGAATATTCGGAAATTTCCCGGCTAGCTCCCAGGTCATAAAGAAGGGATTCCAATCAATGTAGCGAGCAATTTCTTCCAGCGGATAATCCTTAAAAATCTTAGTACCCAAAAACTGGGGCTTTACCACTTCCCGAGCCGACCAATCGGTCTTGAATTTATCTTCTCGGATTTTTGCCAGTGGGGTGAAAGCTTTGCGGGTTTTCTTTCCGGCGTGGCGGTCACGCATCTGCTGGTACTCGTCTTTTATCTGCTGCTGAAATCCGTCTCGGGCTTTTTTGTTAAGTAGATTACTAGCGACGGGCACCGAGCGGGAAGCGTCCAATACATGAATCACTGAGCTACCGTAGTTGGGCTCGATCTTCACCGCCGTATGAATTTTGGAAGTGGTCGCTCCGCCAATCAATAGGGGAGTAGTGAAACCCTGCTCATCCATCAACTTGGCTACGTTCACCATTTCATCCAATGAAGGAGTAATTAGGCCACTAAGGCCGATGATGTCTACATTCTCTTCGCGGGCTTTATCCAAGATTTTTTGAGCGGGAACCATCACGCCCATGTCAATTACATCGTAATTATTGCAGCCCAGTACTACGGCTACAATATTTTTACCAATATCGTGTACATCGCCTTTGACCGTAGCCAGTAAAATTTTACCCTTGCTACTGGGAGCGCCGTTATCACCCGAAGCCTGCTTTTCAGCTTCAATAAAGGGGATGAGATAGGCGACGGCCTTCTTCATCACCCGGGCACTCTTCACTACTTGGGGTAAAAACATTTTTCCTTCGCCGAATAAGTCTCCCACAACGTTCATACCGTCCATCAGCGGGCCTTCAATTACCTGGATGGGCCGCTCAAACTGCTGACGGGCTTCTTCTACGTCTATTTCTGCAAACTCGGCAATTCCTTTTACCAGGGCATGTTCCAAACGCTTTTCCACACTCTCCTTTCGCCAGGAGTCATCCTCCTTCTTTTTTGCCTTCCCATTACCCTTCACCTGCTCAGCAAAATCAATCAACCGTTCGGTAGCATCATCACGGCGGTTGAGCAGTACGTCTTCAATGCGCTCCAACAGGTCCTTGGGAATATCGTCGTATACTTCCAGCATAGTGGGGTTCACAATACCCATATCCATACCGGCTCGTTTGGCGTGGTATAGAAAAGCCGAATGCATCGCTTCCCTAACGGTGTTGTTGCCCCGGAAGGAAAAGGATACGTTGCTGACTCCACCGCTTACGTGCGCACCGGGTAGGTTTTCTCGTACCCATTTAGTCGCCAAAAAGAAGTCCAGTGCGTTGCGCCGATGCTCTTCCATACCGGTAGCTACCGGAAAGATGTTCAAATCCAGGATGATGTCCTGCGGAGGAAAGTTGACCTTATTCACCAGTACATCGTAGGAACGCTGGGCAATTTCAATACGGCGGTCGTAGTTGTCGGCCTGCCCTTCTTCATCGAAGGCCATGACAATCACCGCGGCGCCGTATCTTCTAATCAATTTGGCCTGACGAATAAATTCGTCTTCTCCTTCCTTCAGACTAATGGAGTTTACCACCGATTTTCCCTGTACTACCTTGAGTCCTGCTTCGATGATGGGCCACTTAGAAGAGTCAATCATGAAGGGTACGCGGGCAATGTCGGGCTCAGAAGAGATCAGGTTAACGAACTTCACCATACAGGCTTCGCCGTCCAGCATCCCATCATCCATATTGATGTCGATAATCTGGGCTCCATTCTCTACCTGATCGCGGGCCACCGCGATAGCTTCTTCAAACTTTTCTTCAGCGATCAGGCGGGCAAACTTGCGTGAACCGGTTACATTGGTACGTTCACCAATGTTTACAAAGCCGGTATGTTCGTTAACGACCAATGGCTCCAGTCCACTGAGCCGCATGGGTGGTATAGTGTCATTGGTAAGCACGTTGGCTACCAGAACATCTTCTTGAGAAGTAATCGACATAGTGAGTCAAGTAGGTTTATCCGGCAACTAAAACTTTGTGATTAGCTACTGGTCGGGGGGGGTAGCGTTCAGCCATTTGAGTGATAGCCTGAATATGTTCAGGGGTAGAGCCACAGCAACCGCCTATTACATTCAAGTATCCTTTCTTAGCAAATTCTTCCAGTTCGGCTGCCATTTCTTGAGGAGTCTGGTCATACTCACCAAATTCGTTAGGTAAACCGGCATTAGGGTGGGCGGTTACCAAGCAGTGGGCATGGCGCGATAATTCCCGCAAATAAGGCTGTAAATCTTTAGCGCCCAATGCACAATTCAAACCAACACTCAATAAATTTCCATGCATAATAGAGTTCCAGAAAGCTTCAGTAGTTTGCCCTGACAGAGTACGGCCACTGGCATCAGTAATCGTCCCCGATACCATGATAGGCAAGGAAAGTTGGTTTTCTTCGAAATAGGTATTGATCGCAAATAAAGCGGCTTTAGCATTCAGGGTATCAAACACGGTTTCTACCAGTAGCATATCCACTCCTCCTTCTATCAGGCCGGTGATCTGCTCAGTATATGCTTCTACTAATTCATCGAAGGTAACCGCCCGGTAACCGGGATCATTTACATCGGGCGAAAGAGAGGCAGTTTTGTTAGTCGGACCCAAAGAGCCAGCTACAAAACGAGGTTTATTTGGCTCAATAGCTGTAAACTCATCGGCCACTTCGCGAGCAATTTTAGCCGACTGATAATTAATATCATATACCAAGCTTTCCAAACCATAGTCAGCTTGGGCAATGGACGTACCACTGAACGTATTAGTTTCGGCAATATCGGCGCCAGCCTCAAAGTAAGCCTGGTGTATAGCTCTAATTATATCAGGCCGGGTGACCGATAGCAGATCGTTGTTTCCCTTTAAGGCGTGGGAGTGATCCTTTAACGACTCGTTACGGAAGTCTTCTTCTTCCAAAGCATACCGCTGAATCATAGTGCCCATCGCTCCATCTAAAACTAAAATGCGCTCCTGTGCTAAGGATAATAATTGTTCTTCCCGCGAATTCATATAAAATTACTGTTATTCAAATTGCCAATTTACTGCAAATTTGCTAAATTATTACAGTGATTCTCACAATCTGTCCTATCTAAGATTAAATCTTGCTAAAGAATTAATAAAATGGATATAAGTTAGGAGGCAGGAGGCTGTGGTTGATACAACCCCTACTTTGCGTATTTGATTCGCTTACGTATAATTTTTTGTCGAGAAGAAACAAATTTTACTAACTGAATTTACGTTCAAAGGTAGCATGGAGGGAAGCAAGACTTTACAACTACCATTTCGGCTTTTATACTGGACTAAGGGGTTTGCCAAACTCACCAGGGTGCATAACCTATTGTTTTTAGCGCTTACCCAGTATTTCACTGCCTATTTCCTGGTAGACGTACATAATGGGCAGCGAGCCTACCTTACTGATATTCATTTGTTTTTGTTAGTTTTTTCTACAGTTTGTATCGCTGCAGCGGGCTATATGATCAACGACTATTACGATGTAAAGATTGACCTAATTAACAAGCCACGTCGGGTGGTGGTAGGAACTACGCTGAAGAGACGTTACGTAATGGCCGGACACGTAGTGCTCTCTTTATTTGGTATTTTAGTGGGCTTTTTCCTTTCTTGGAAGGTGGGGGCTATCCATTGCAGCAGCGTTTTCTTGCTTTGGCTATACTCTAATAATCTGAAAAGATTACCGTTTGTGGGTAATCTGATGATCGCCGTACTTTCAGGAATGTCGGTGGCTATTGTAGGTATTTACTACCGAGAACACGAATTTCTGGTGTTTACGTATGCCCTATTTGCTTTCGCTATTTCGCTGGTGCGAGAGATTATCAAGGATATGGAGGATATGCCTGGTGATCGGACCTTCGGTTGCCGAACTTTGCCCGTAGTCTGGGGAATTTACCGAACGAAGAATTTTCTATACGTCCTCTCGGCAGTCTTCATTTTTCTGATGTTTTTTCTTTCTGGTAAGCTGGGTAACCAAACGCTAATTACTTACTTTCTGGTGCTGGTAATACCAATTGCCTTCTTCATTGTCCGCTTAGTACGTGCTGATACTCGCCGGGAGTTTGCTTACCTCAACAACTTCTGTAAACTACTAATGCTGAGTGGCATTGTTAGTATGGTGTTTTTTTAGTAAATGTGTTTGCGTATTCGTGTGTTCAAGTGTTCATGTAACTTTGAACACTTGAACACTTGAACACTTGAACACTTGAACACTTGAACACTTGAACACTTAGTCTCGTACCAATCGCTAATTTTGTATATTTGCCCGCATGAAAAACCTGGCAGTATTTGCCTCGGGCAATGGGACTAATGCGGAAAAAATATTTGAGCAGTTTCAAGAGCATCCTTCGGTCAGAGTATCATTACTATTGACTAATAATCCCGCAGCGGGAGTTATCAGGCGGGCAGCCCGCTTTAGGGTTCCGGTAGAAGTTTTCGATAAATCTATCCTTGCCAAAACCGATGATGTTGTAAAGACACTAAAAGCTCATCAGATAGACTGGATTGCACTCGCCGGATTTATGCTGATGGTTCCACAGAACCTGATTGATGCTTTTCCGAACCGGATCGTGAATATTCACCCGGCACTATTACCCGCCTACGGAGGAAAGGGGATGTACGGGATGCACGTACATCGGGCAGTAGTTGAGGCTGGTGAATCGTCCAGCGGTATTACTATTCATTACGTGAACGAACGTTACGATGAAGGGGCTATTATCTTTCAGGCCAGTTGTCCCGTATCCTCCGATGATACGGCCGAAACCCTAGCGGAGAAAATCCATCAACTGGAGCATCAGTATTATCCTCAAATCATTGAAGAACTGATGACTGGAGATGGAAGCTAGAAATTAGAAATCACGACTTGTAGGAGGGGTAAGAAATTGCCAGAAATTAAGAAATTTGACCAGCATGTCTCAAACTTAATCTGGGGTGACCAGTGACCAATAACAACTGAGCAATCGAACCCTTGAACCATAGATCAGTTAAACTATTAAACCATACAATTAACTAGATACATGAACCGAACCATCCAATCCGCACTTATTTCAGTTTATCATAAAGATCATCTGGCACCCATTGTGAAGCGACTACAGCAGTTGGGGGTTACGATCTACTCTACCGGGGGTACCCAAAAATTTATTGAAGAACAAGGCGTACTGGTGACTGCAGTAGAGGACCTGACGAGTTATCCTTCTATTCTAGGTGGGAGAGTAAAAACGCTGCATCCTAAAGTATTTGGTGGTATTCTGTACCGTCGCGAGCACGAAGGTGATGAAGAGCAAGTGCAAGAGTACGAGATCCCTGCACTGGATTTAGTTATTGTAGATTTATATCCTTTTGAAGATACGGTAGCTTCCGGCGCATCGGAGGCAGATATTATTGAGAAGATTGATATTGGTGGTATCTCTCTGATTCGGGCCGCAGCTAAAAATTATCGTGATGTGCTGGTAGTCTCTTCCCGAAGTCAGTATCAATCGCTACTGGAGTTGTTAACTGAGAAAAACGGGGCTACGGATGTAGAAGATCGGAAGAAATTCGCTCTCCAGGCTTTTCAGACTAGTGCCCATTATGACTCAGCCATTGCTAATTACTTCTCCGGTAGTACTGAAGTGTCATTCAATAAGGAGGGCTTACCGAAGAAAGAGTTACGCTACGGCGAGAATCCTCATCAGGCAGCTGAGTTTTACGGTAACCTGAACAACATGCTCGAGCAGTTACACGGGAAAGAACTGTCGTATAATAATTTAGTAGATATTGACGCCGCAGTTGCGTTAATTCAGGAGTTTGAAGGCGACACAGCTTTCGCTATCCTAAAGCACACCAACGCTTGCGGAGTAGCTATCGGTTCTACTGTGAAGGAAGCCTACGAGAAAGCCTTCGCGGCAGACACTGTTTCAGCCTTTGGTGGAATTCTGGTGACTAATACTGAGGTTGATCAGGCAGCTGCCGAAGCCATGCACGATTTGTTTTTTGAAGTGCTCATTGCCACCTCTTTCTCAGACGAAGCCATGGAAGTGCTTACCAAAAAGAAAAAGCGAATTCTACTTCAGCAAAAACAACCGATGGAGCAGCTCCGGCAGTTTAAGACACTACTGAATGGAGTAGTAGAACAGGATCGGGATCGTAAAACCGATACCAAAGATGATCTGACTACAGTAACCAAAAAAGCGCCTTCAGAGGCTGACGTTGAGGCGCTTTTGTTTGCTAGTAAAGTGTGTAAGCATACTAAGTCCAACACAATTGTACTTGCCAACAACGGCCAGTTATTAGCTAGTGGAGTAGGGCAGACTTCTCGAGTAGATGCACTGAAGCAAGCTATTGATAAAGCAGGGCGGTTTGGGTTTGATTTGCACGGCGCTGTAATGGCTTCTGATGCTTTCTTCCCTTTTCCCGACTGTGTAGAGATTGCTAACGAAGCAGGCATTACCGCAGTTATACAGCCCGGTGGCTCAATCCGCGATCAGGATTCAATTGATTTCTGCGATCAACATGGGATGGCAATGGTGACTACCGGAGTGCGGCACTTTAAACACTAGCTAGCCGCACTGGCCGACTGAGGTTGGGTAAAATTACGGACGGGTTCTGACTTAGCCGGAGCAATACGTTTTTGCACAAAATGCTTGGACTTTGGCACTAATGATAATCTCTGAGCTACCGCGATGTAGGCTACAAAAGAAACCAATACTCCAGTGAAGGAATAGATGGTTGATGCTTGACGAATAAAAGCGAAGCACAAAACAACTACCAAACCGCTCGTCAGTGCGAGTCTGGCCGAGGCTTGCACGTGCGTAAGGCCGCGCTCTACCAACAGGTGGTGAATATGGTTGCGGTCAGCACTAAACGGGTTACCGCCCCGTAGTATCCGGTGGCCGAATACCCGTAGTGTGTCGAACAGAGGAATACTAAGAACGGCAATAGCAATGGTAGGAGCATTACTGATATAAGCCATATTGGGGCTTTCGTTAAACTGGATGAACTTAACCGAAAGCACCGACAAGATAAAACCAACGATCAGCGAGCCACTATCACCCATAAAGATTTTACGACTGTAGGAAAAATTAAATCGCAAGAATCCGATTAAAGCTCCAATCAAGGTTGCACACAGTAGAGAAACCCACAAAACATCTGCTATAAAAAAATAAATACCGTAGGCTATTGCCGCAATAATCCCTAGGTATCCGGCTAGTCCATCAATCCCATCGATCAGATTATAAGCATTGGTAATGACAATAAACACAAACAGGGTAGCTCCCACGCTTAGTCCGTAAGGCAGTTCATGAATGCCAAACAAGCCGTAAAGATCAGTCAGGCGAATACCAGTGAGGTAGATGAACATAAAGCTGGCAATAAGTTGTGCGGCCAGCTTTTTTACCGGATCAATGACTAGAATATCATCTTTCAGACCGATAAAAAACAGAATCACTAGCGAAGGAAGCAGTTGAATGATAGCGGTATTGGCCGGAGAAATCCATTGAGCAGATGCCGTAAATACGATAGCTACTGCAGCGAAGATAGCTACCCCACCTAAGCTAGGGGTCTTCTGCCGATGTGAACTTCGTCCGTTAGGCTCCTCCATCAAATGCTTTTCCTGCGATACCCGAATTACAACCGGAATTACAATGGTAACTATAAACCAAGAAAGAATGAGCGTAGCGGGTAGCATCAGCAGTGGGTGCTCAAGCAGTGGCATTGGCATAAAAAAATAAGACGTTTAATGGCGGATCGTTGTTTTTACAAACCGACAAAAATCTCATCGTATCGACTAAAAATTTCTATCGTTTGGTCGGCTGCTAAGGTACTTAGATTATCGTATTTTCATAACAAAATGTAAGATTGATGTGAGAATACCGTTGATATTTGTACAAAACGTAGCGATTTTAATGAATTTTATCAAAATTATATACTACGTTCTACTACCAAGCTTACTACTAACTTTTTATTGAGATGATAGTAAGCTGGAGAAGTAAGGCATAGGCTGAAAGACTATACAACCTCTGCTTTGTCAGTCAACTCCAATGAGGGTAAACTAACCTGCTGAATCAGCTTCTCCTCAAGCGAATCAGCCCAAGCGCTCATGTATTTCACCACATCTTCCCGACGATTATGTCGCAAATGACGAGCATCTTTGGGAAAACGGGCGAGTACCTCTTTGTCAGAAAGGCGCTCCAAGTGTTTAAAATCGCTCAACTCCATTCCGGCATCTAGCATAATTGAGATTACCTGATCCATAAGGTAGCCACTAGTGGGGCAAAAGTCTAAAGCCTGTTCGCTCCAGTCGCCACCGCGGGTGCGCATAGCGTATTCGTGAATCTGAGCCCGAGATAATTGAGTGATTTCCTGTACCAGATGGCCGCAGTTACAACTACCCATGTGTCCCCACTGGTACTGAGGAGAGTCGGCTAACTTCTTCGCCGTATTTCTAATTGCCTGAATAAGTGCTGGTTTTGGTGAAGCCATAATAAATGCTATTTGAATTGTTGATATACTAATGCTAAACTAACTTTTAAAAGTTTGGTTTATTCAGAAATTTCTTATTTTGAAGCATAAAATACTAGTTTCTTACACAATTCAATAGTAATCAACTTCAGCTTATGGGCAAAGGAGATAAAAAAACGAAAAAAGGAAAGATTAGTAAGGGCACTTTTGGTGTGAGCCGCCCTAAAAAAGGGAAACAACAAAAGGAGAAGTCAAAGAAGGAAGAGAAGGAAGAGTAGAAATTAGTTAGAAGCTGATACCGGTCCCGCTATACTCATTGGAAACTCTTTGAACATCTTGTCTACCATTTTAAAGGTAGTTTCAAACCGCTGTTCAGGGTCGTTAACCGGGCCAGTACCAATCCCTCTCCATACCAGTTCCCGCTTCTGGTTATCATACAGGTCAATAACCATGGTTCCGGTTTTCTCTATTTGTACTTCTTTGTAGCGATACTGATCCTGCGGAAACCAACCCGGACCGTAAGGCGAATAATAAGGCCACATTCGTCGACCGAAGGCCCCGTAGGGATCGGATGATCTGGTTACCTCTTTGCGCTGCTCGTCGGTAAGAATATTGAACATAATCAAAAGCTCCGGATCCTCTGTATTCGGACGATAGTCTTTTTCGCGCAGTTGATTGGTAATATCCTTACGGATTTCTTCGTACAGTATGCGGCTTCCGTGATCCATTTCCGATTCGTCCACCGAAACAAACGCAAATGTTTTAAAGTGGCTAACCGACTGCTCGTTAGGAGCTTCAGTGTAAGTTTTAATGGATGAGCAGGCTAGATTTAGGCTGCCTATCGCCAGTATCCAGATAATCAGATAGTATCTCATAGTCATTTTCCTCTAAAAGTAGAACGTAGAAAGTAACGCGCTTGGTGTGAGTTCTATTTTAGGATCTGCTAATTTTTAAGACAATTTTTCCGGTATTTTGGTTGGATTCCATCCGCTGATGAGCGGCTTTCACCTCCTGCCAGTCCACAATCTGGTCAATCACCGGCTGCAAGCGTCCGTCCTGAAGGCGAGCCATCGCAAACTCAGAAAAGGCTTTGGTTAATTGAATTTGATAGTCGCGGCTACGAGAGCGTAGGGTGGATGCCAGTATTTGAATACGTTTACGGAGCAGGTTGCCTAAGTTAAACTGCTCTAGATGGGTTCCACCTAGCAGCGCCAGCATAATTAACCGTCCGTCGGTACGTAGTACCGAAATATTACGCTCAAAGTAAGGAGCGGCCACAAAATCAATGATGACATCAACGCCTTCCCCATCCGTAATCTTCTTGATCTCATCCCGAAAGTCCTGATTTTTATAGTCAATGGTGTAGTGGGCACCCAAACCTCGGCAGGTATTATGTTTGGCTTGGGAAGCGGTAACGATAATATCGCTGGCCTGCATCTCTCGCGCTAACTGAATGGCTGCGGTGCCTACCCCGCTGGCTCCGGCATGGATCAGAATGCGTTCACCAGGCTGAAGTTTTCCTAACCAGTGCACCGCCTGAAAGGCCGTCATGAATACCTCGGGAATCGCCGCGGCTTCTTCCATCGACAGATTATCGGGTACGGCCATTGCCATATCCTGATGGATGACGGCGTACTCCGCATAGCCGTCACCCGGTAGTAACCCGAATACTTTATCACCCACGTTCCATTTCTCAACCTCCTCGCCAACTTCCACTACTTCACCGCTCATCTCCAATCCCAGAATGGGCGAAGCGCCTTCGGGCGGAGGGTACTTCCCTTCTCGCTGCAAAATATCCGCCCGATTTAGGGCCGTAGCCCGCACTTTTGCCAGTACTTCATTAGGAGTAGGCTTCGGTGTTTCGTATTCACCCAGATAGAGTTGATTAGCATTTCCTGGTGATTTTATCAGAATGGCTTTCATGGGTTGTTTGTGTTTCTAGTGAAGATATAAAAAAGCGAATGTCATTGCCGGATGAGAGAAACGAATTCCGGCATCTCCTAAGTAAGGTGGGAGACCCCGACACTCATTTCATTCGGCTGGGGATAAGTCTACTGCTTTTCGTTTTTTGCTTGCTGAAGTTCGGCTATTTTCTGCTCAATCATCTCTTTGTGATACTTAGCCTCGCTTCTAGCTAACGTTTGAATAACGTCTTCTGTTAACTGCTGACTATAAGGAATAGAGAGGTGATTATTACTTTTTCCCTGAATAATTACTTCTGTGTCTGCAAAAGTTAACCGAATATATGAAGCAAAACCAAATCGTTTATGTTCTCTAATTCTACTCTCTTCATAATTGATTCTCATTTCTATTATAGAAGTGATACTGCTTATTCTATCTAACATTATCTCAATAGTAGCATCAATTTTTGTAGGCTCATTTTCCCACAGCATAGGAAGCACGTTTAGACTTTTCAGGTGCTCTATATCACTTTCGCTTTCTAAAAGATCATAACTTCTTTTGTAGTAAAAAGTCCTCAGCTTATCTCCATAAGAAATAAACGCCCTGAACAATGGAGCAACTGAATACTTACAAAAATCTAAAATAGCCTGCCCTCGATTATCTTGCTCATTTGGTGTATCTAGTCTTTGCTTTAACAGGGCTAATTCCTTATCCAAGTCATCTGGTTCCTCAATATCTTCACCTTTAGCACCCTTAATCATAATTTCCAGTGAGCGGATTAAATTATCGGTAATATATTCAATAAAAGGTTCAATAATTCCAGCGTCGGCTTGCCGGAGAGCAGCGATGTAGTTTTCCTTGTCTTGGGTCTTTATGATTACTGGTGGATAGCCGAACTGCATCAGAATAAAATTCATTAGAATGCGGGCCGTGCGACCATTACCATCATCAAAAGGATGAATACGAATAAATTTGTAGTGAAATTCTGCCGCTAAAAGAATTGGGTTAGTATCTTCTTTTTCCTCACGATACCACTTTAGCAAATCATGCATCTTCGCCGGAGTTTCTTCGGGAGTAGCAAAGTAGAATATTTCCCCGGTGGCAGTTTTTACATGGTTAGGCAATTCTTTGTATTGCCCAATTCTTACCCACTTCTTCGTTGGCTTGCCATCGGGAGTGATAGCGTCTGTTTGATAATCTTCCTTAAGAATTAGCTCATGAAGTTGACGAATGAAATTTTCGGTGAGTGGACGGTTTTCTTTCAGCACTTCCTCTACCCACTTGATAGCTTCGTCGTGTCCGGTAACCTCTAGGTGGTCTTTTAGTGGCTTGCCTTGCGCGGTAATGCCGAATAAAATCAGGGCTTTGGTTTCTCCGTAAGTTAGCGAATTACCTTCCAGATTATTAGAGTGGAAATTCCAATCCAGACGGAATTTCTGCATAATTCGCATCTCGTTAGCCTTACTGATAGGCCGCAGTGTGTCTAGCTCTTTTTTAAGGGCTACGGCGGTCGTGATATTGGTCATAACCTAATATACGATTATTTGCTAGAGAAGGTGGGGCTGCTGCGCGTGGGAAAAATAGAAACTAGTAGTTGCTCCTTGCCAATTTTCCGCTGAGGCGCATGAGTTCTATTTCGGCAATTTTGGTGGAGTAAACGGCGTCGAGTAGGCGGCCAGCGGCGGCTACGGCATTGCGTTGGGCTTCGCGTAGCTCCAGCGAGTTAGAATTGCCTAGGCGGTAGCGTTCCAGAGCAATCTCGGCCCGCTCCCGGGCGATAGATTCGTTCTCGGTTTCCAACTCAATTAGCTGAATGCTGTTAGCGTAGTTGATATAGGTTTTCTCCAAGCCGGATTCTAGTTGCAGACGAAGGTCTTGGGTAAAATACTGCTGGGTTTCTTGAGCAATCTGGGCATTCTGGATGAGGCGGGTTTTATTGAAGCCGTTGAATAAATTCCATCGGGCGGAGATTCCGTAGGCGAAGCCGTTAGCTCGACGGCCTAGCACAAAACCAGCCTCAGCTTCAGAGGTGGCGTAGTTATACCCACCGTTAACGCTAATTTGCGGCCACCGGTCAGCCCGGAATTCGCGAGCGGTTAAGTACGCAATATTTTCTTCTTGCCGGGCTTGCAGCAACTGAGGGTTGGCACTGAGCATGGCTTCTTTTAGCTCAGCTAGTTGAAGTTCCAGATTAGCATCAATTTGGTCGGGTACGGAAAGTGGTGTATCGGGTGACTGAGCCATCAGGGTATTTAAATCTACTTTGGCGTTGTATAATTGTTCTCGTTGGCTGATGAGTGCCGAAGTATCAGCGTTGTAGTCTACCTGAGCCGCCAGGTATTCCAGCTTGGAGGTTCGGCCTACTTCGTATTGGGTTTTGGCCAGTGCCCGTCTTACATCCGAAAGTTCCACTGCACTCTGGATAACCGTTTGCAGTTCCTGTTCCAGAATTACGGTATAGTAGGCCGAGGCTATATCGGCAATCAGGTTCTCTACCGTAGTTTGCGCGTTTAGGTTGGTAGCCTGCTGAATCTCCTTTAACTTATCATAGGTGACGAACATACGGGTGCCGTCGAAAATTGTCCAACTAACGATGCCCGATATGGTGGTAGAATTTGATCGGGCACTGTTCACGGTCTGTCCATCCCCATTAGCAAAATCTAATTCTGAGTCCTGAATATCATAGTCGCGGGTGATAAGCAGGTCAGCGTTAGGCAACATCCCGGCGTTTCCTCGGGAATAGTTATTGGTGGCAATATCCATATCATTTTGGGTGATCTTTACCGCAAAATTATTCTCCAACCCAATCCGTACTGCTTCTTCCAACGTGAGTAGGTTTTCTTGAGCCTTAACGATTGGGGACAGGAGACAGAATGAAAAAACAAGTAAAATATAAGCTAGTTGTGTCATTAGGGTGTAATAGATCAATGTCACAGGCGGGCCATGCGGCGCTCCTTGCTGCTAGATATATAGGTGTACATGGCCGGGATTACGTAGAGCGTGAGAACGGTGGCGAAAATCAGCCCACCGATGACAGCAATACCCATAGAAACTCGGCTCTCGGAACCGGCTCCTAGTGCTAAGGCGATGGGTAAAATACCTAACACCGTAGATAGGCTGGTCATCAGAATGGGGCGGAAGCGAGATTCAGCGGCCTCAATGATGGATTCCTGAATGCTCTTGCCCTGAGCTTTACGCTGGTTAGCAAATTCTACAATGAGAATACCGTTTTTGGTGACCAAGCCAATCAGCATGATAATACCGATTTGGCTGAAAATATTGACAGTTTCGTTGAAATACCAGAGAGCTAGTAAGGCCCCTGCTAACGCCAGAGGTACGGTAAACATAATCGTAAACGGGTCACGGAAACTCTCAAACTGGGCCGATAGCACCAGATAGATTAGCACTATGGCAAAGAGCAATGCGAACAACAAACTATTAGAACTCTCGCGGAACTCCGCCGACTGTCCATCCAGATCGGTAGCGAAGGAGCCGTCCAGTGTTTCCTGAGCAATTTGTTCCATAGCATCAATACCATCACCCAGGGTGTAGCCGGGGGCTAAGGCTGCCGATATGGTGGCCGAACTGTAGCGATTAAAACGGAACAACTGGGGTGGAGTGCTTTCTTCATTTAGGTACACCAGGTTATCCAGTTGAATTAGTTGGCCGTTGGTATTTTTCACGTAGAGCGAACGTAAGTCTAGCGGATCGTCGCGATCATCGCGCTTTACCTGCCCGATAATCTGGTACTGCTTGCCGTCCATAATGAAGTAACCGAAGCGGGAACCGCTGAGGCCTAATTGTAAGGTCTCGGCGATGTCGCGCACTGATACCCCTAAGTTGCGGGCTTTCTCCCGGTCAATCTCAATAGAAATTTCCGGTTTATTGAATTTCAGGTTTAAATCGACGAAGGCAAATTGAGGACTTTGGTCAGCCAGGTCCATAAACTTAGGTAGTACTTGTTCCAACTTCTCTAAGGTAGGAGCCTGAATTACAAATTGCACAGGTAGCCCCTGTCGCTCATTGTTGATAGTAGGCTCTTGAGCAATATATGCGCGAGCCTGAGTCAATGCCTGAATTTTGGGAGTAAGTGCATTCACTATCTCTTGCTGGCTGCGCTCCCGTTTCGAGGCATCGATCAGCGTAAGACGCATGAAGGCTGAATTGACAGAAGAAGTAGAGCTAAAACCGGGAGAGGTTACGGTGATTACAGCATCCCGCTCAGGTAAATTTTCCTGTACGACTTCTACTAACTGATCTACATAATGATCCATATATTCAAAGGTAGCACCCTCGGGTCCAGAGGCCAGCATTCGCAATTGTCCACGATCTTCCAACGGGGCTAGCTCCTGCTGAAGAGTATTGAGAAACAAGTAAATCAGTCCGGCGGAAGCCGCAATTACGACAAATGCTAGCCAGCGGTACGCCATAAATCCTTCTAAGGAGCGATTGTAGCCCTCATTAAGCCATACAAAGAATGGCTCGGTTTTGCGGTAGAGCCAATTCTGACGCTTTCGGCGTTTCAGTATTTTAGAGCACAACATAGGAGCTAATGAAAGGGCGACGAATGATGAGATAACCACCGCCGAGGCGATCACCAGCCCGAATTCACGGAACAACCGCCCGGTAAGACCTTGAAGGAAGATTACCGGCAGGAACACAGCTGCCAAAGCTACTGTAGTAGAAACTACGGCAAAGAATATTTCTTTAGCGCCTTCCAGACTGGCTTTCCGGGGAGGAGTGCCTTTTTCAATTTTAGCGTAAATATTTTCCAGTACCACAATCGTATCGTCTACCACCAATCCGATGGCCAGCACAATGCCCAGCATGGTGAGCACATTGATAGAAAAACCCAGTACGTACATCAAAAAGAAAGTGCCGATCAGCGCAATGGGAATGGTGATGACAGGTATGATAGTAGTGCGCCAGTCGCGCAGGAAGACGAAGATAATGAAGGCCACCAGCGAGAAGGCTACAATAATGGTTTGCTGCACTTCGGCCACTGACTCGCGTATGTATTCAGTTTTGTCAAACCCGATACCTACCTCAATGTCTGCCGGTAAATCTTTCTTGATAAACTCCAGCCTCTCGTAGAACTGATCCGCAATTTCGATATTATTGGCTCCCGGTTGGGTACGAATGGCTAAACCCACCATCGGTATACCATCCCGTTTTAATAATGTGCGTTCGTTCTCTGGCCCCAGTTCGGCATTACCAATATCTTTGAACTTTACTACGTTTTCTCCTGACTCTTTGATAATTAGGTTATTGTAGTCCTCGGGAGTGTTGATTCGCCCCATGGTGCGAACGGTGAGCTCGGTATTGAGTCCTTCTACCCGGCCCGAGGGTAACTCTACATTATCGCGCCGCACGGCGTTTAGTACATCCAGCGGAGTAAGATTGTAGGCGGCTAGCTTGTCGGCATCCATCCAGAGCCGCATAGAGTAGCGCTTATCGCCCCAGATACTAATATCACTCACCCCCGAGATCGTCTGTATTCGCTCCTTAAAATCGTTTTGGGCAATGGCGGATAGCTCCAGCAATGATCGCTTATCACTTTTGATATTCAGGAAGATGATCGGGCTGGAGTCGGCGTCAGCTTTGCGAACAATGGGCGGGTCGGAATCGGGGGGCAACCGATAGACCGCCGCTGATACCTTATCGCGCACGTCGTTAGCCGCGGCTTCCAGATCCACATCCAGATCGAATTCGGCGGTTACGGTACTGCGTCCATCGCGACTTACCGAAGTCAGGCTTTTGATACCGGCTACACCGTTGATATATTCTTCCAGGGGCTCAGTAATTTGCGACTCAATAACGTCGGCATTAGCCCCGGTATAGGTAGTCGAAACCGAAATACGCGGCGGGTCGACGCTAGGATACTCCCGCACCCCCAAAAAACGAAACCCAATGACACCGAAGATGAGAATGATAATCGACATCACGATGGCTAGCACCGGACGCTGAACACTAATGGAGGATAAACTGGCCATAGGAAGATTGAAAAATTACAAATTGGAAGATTGTTAATTGGTCACTGGCGACCGGCGCGGGACTAATGACCGCGCCGCGTCAGCTTTGTCAATAACCTCGGTCTTTGGTCTCCTGACTTCATTACCAACTGTTAATTGTTCACTGCACATTGTGGGGCAACCCTTGTTAATTGAACTACTCGGTAACTGTAATGTCTACGGCGCTACCGGTTTTAATTTGCAGAATGCCGGAGGTGACCACCGTATCGTTTTGGCTCAGCCCATCGGCAATTTCTACGTCTTTATTGGTACGAATGCCTACCTGCACTTTCCGCTCTTCTACTGTACCCTGCTTAGCGATAAATACTTTATGACCATTTAGTTCGGGAATTACCGCCTGGGTAGGTACCATCAGCGCGTTTTCCTCCCGGCTCAGGGTTAAGCTGATACGGGCAAACTGCCCCGGCAACAGTAGCCGATTGTCGTTAGGACTAATCGCCCGCATTTTCAGGGTACGGGTAGCTGGATCAATCATGGGATCAATCGCGTATATTTTTCCTGCAAACACATCGTCTGAGGCATCGGTACGAAACTCAATATCATCCCCGATCTTTATATCGTTGCTGTAGCGGCCCGGTACGGCAAATTCTACCTTAGCCGGGTTGATATTGGAAAAAGTAGTAATTACGGTTTGAGGAGTGATGTAGCTGCCCTGGCTGACGTATCTTAGTCCGATAACCCCGTCGAACGGGGCCCGAATCTGCGACTTGTCAATTTGAGCTTCCAGCACTTTTATATCGGCAGTAGAAGTATTGAGTTCGGTCAGGGCCTGATCGTATTCTTCCTGGCTGATGGCTTCTTTTTCCAACAGTAGGCGTTGGCGATATTCCATATCTTCGCGTAGCTTGCGAGTATACTTCAGTTTCTCGAGCTGAGCGCGAAGCTCCTCATCGTTGATAGTAACTAACAACGTACCTCTTCTCAGTTCTTGCCCTTCCTGAAAGGAGATGCCGGTTACCTTGCCCGAAATCTCGCTGCGGATTTCCAGCGATTCGTTGGCTAGTATGGCTCCGGTTACCTGGATTTGGTCGCTGAGACGCTTGGGTTCTACTACTACTGCGTTTACCGGAATGGATCGACTCGCCGCGGGCTGGGCTACTACTGCCGATGCATCCGTGCCTTCGCTTTTGCTAAACAAATCTAATTTCGGTAGGGCAGCTAAAAAGAGAATAACTAAAATAATGATCCCCGTAAGGATACGTTTGACTGTTTTATTCATGGATGCCAAAAAAACAGGTATAGGTGTTCATAAAAAAATCAAAAATGGGTTGTTGCTGTTTTTAACGCAGATTAACGCGAATAGTCTGAGTGCTAACGTGCGATAAGTCTAAAAGTTTGCCCGGTTAGTCGATTATTGAATTGCCGGAACCAGTGTGTGGCGGTTAATAAACTGCAAAGCTTCACGGTTAAAAACATCCGGGCGCTCCACATTCACTACGTGCCCGCAGTTCTCGATTACCCGCAGTACGGCTTGTTTGTGCAGTTCTACAATCCGCTTTACGGGTGGAAGAAACATATAATCATGCTCGCCCATTACGTAGAGCGTAGGCACATCAATGTCTTTTTCTTTGAAGTACTTAAGTAGGGGATTTACCTCGTAGGTGAGCTTATACCAGCGTAAAAATTCTTTCTTATACAGCCGCTTGGCTTCTCTAATGAAGAGGTTGCGGGAAACCTGATCGCGTTTACTGGGCATAATAATCCAGGCAAACAGCCGATAAAGCCACATGTAGGGTACAAACCGCTTCAGGGCGTGCCCCATAAATACCAGAAAACGAGAACGGACATTAAGGCGGGTAATGGCCCCACAGAGTACCATAGAACCCAACCGCTGAGGAGCTAGCTCACCGATGGTTCGAATGATAATAGAACCCAAGGATACTCCCACAAAGTGTGCCTGTTTGATCTTTAGGTGCTCTACCACCTCTAATATATCCCGACTTATGTCGTGGAAGGAATACTTATTCTCTACGTACTCTTTCAGTAGGTCTTTAGAGCGACCGTGGCCCCGCAGGTCCACGAGTAGCACATTAAACTGTTGTTTAAACGCTTTAATTTGTTTGTACCAGATAGATGAACTGCCTCCCGCACCGTGTACGAAGACGACCCAATCTTTCTTTTCATCCAAACGATATTCCCGGTAAAACAACATAGGCGAAATAAGCGTACCTTAATAAACTACATTTCTAGCAATATGGTTGGAAAAAAATGGTTTTATAGTGTTTTAGTGTTACAGTATTCAGATGCTCAGGTAGGAAGCAGGTAGCAGCAGAAGAGGGAAGGAACTATGGAATGAGAGTGGAGGGGACAGGAGGCAGGAGAAACGCATACCCTAACACCAAAACATACGAACACTCAAATCCCTAACGCCACTTCAGTACAAATCCACCAGCCGGTAGTAGTCCATCATGGTTATACGGAAGGCTTCCCGTTCCTCCCGGCGGGCTAGTATTGGTATCTTTTCGCCTGCGGGGCTCATGATGTACAGTTGCTGCTTGTCTTGCAGGCTGTTGTATACTTGGCTGGCAAACTGATAGTGCTTCTCCTTATTTCCGGGAATGTATTCATGATAGCCCTGCTGTTGCTGCACTGTATCCTGCCAGTAAATTCGCAGGGTGTCGGCTGCTTGCAATTGCGTATTAGGTTCGGTGAGGACGTAGGCTTCATCGTAGCGCCAGTTAATAACGATAGCCAAGTTCAGTACCGGTTGGTCTTCCGCTTGGCTACGGTCTTTAATACGGTAGATATCCAGCTTGGCCGCGTCCATGGTTTCCTTATCGTAGTAACCTTGCCGTAAATTTTGCCTCAGCGTCATTCACCTTCCGCCCTTTGTCCGGGTTGCAGGCCGCTATCCCAATCAAAAAAATAATAAGCAGTTTCTTCATGGCAATGATCTAACTTAACATTTGGCTAATAGTTTGACATCAGGGCGTGATGCTGCTATATTAGCCAACCTGCTAATGATACTTATGAAATACCAATCTAACTTCTGGTCAGGGATAATAAACAATAGTCGAGGCTGTCTTCTTGTACTGATCGCCGGATGTGTTCTGATTGCCTGTTCTTCTGAACCCCAGTACGACAGTTTTGGAGGTTACACCGGAATTGAGCGGGAAGCTACGGGTTGGTTTCGAGTAGAGAAAGTAAATGATCGCTGGATGTTCATTACCCCAGAAGGGCACGGTTATGTCGCGCTAGGCGCCAACCATACTGGACGCTACCTTAACGAACGAAAGCAGTCAGTCTGGCTTTACGAGCGGATTGTTGACAACCGTCAGCAGGCGTATGTTGCCATGTACCAAGCTTATCAGCAGTCAGGATTAAATGCCGGAGAGGCTTACGCTCCATTGAACTCCTATCTAAAGCAAAAGCTGCCGTACATCGCGCATATTAATTATCCCGGTAGTAAATTTGAGTTTGACATTTTTGATGATTCGGTGCAAATCGCTTTTCGCGAACATCTCATTCCGGCCTGTCGTAGTTTTGCCACTGACTCTATGGCGCTGGGTATAGCCTACGTTGATCTGCCCGTTTGGAACTCCCGCCGGATTAATTACTATCGGTCACTACCTGCTTCCGCTCCTGGTAAGAAGCGATACCAAGAATTTCTAATAAATCGCTACAATAGTATTGACGAACTGAATGATAGTTACGGCATGTCGCTAACTTCTTTTGATGAATTGTTAGAAACTACCGAGTGGGAATTGGATACCGAGCGACCTGTGGTACAAGAGGACAATAATGCTTTTATGGGGGAAATTGCGAAGGCATTGTATACGCTACTGAGAGATATTACCCGGGAGGGAGCCCCTAATCATCTGTTTTTAGGCGAACGCTACGTGCTACGTATGGTACCCGAACCGGTATTACGAGCAGTAGCGAAGTATGTAGATGTATTCTGCACCCAAGCCCTGATTTTGAGTCCACAGCGGCCGCCCGAGTGGCAGGTTTTCCAGCTGGAAGGTTACGATAGTACGTTTTCTATCGTTCAAAAGCCCATCATCATTGTTGACTGGGCCACGCCCTTTAGTCTGGATGCAACCTATACCAACGATCGGGGCATAATTAAGGCCGAAGCCGAAGCGGCTGAAGATGTGGCCCAGTGGGTGAAAGATGCATTGCAGCAACCGTATATCATTGGGGTTTTTAAGTGCCAGTTTATCGGTACCCACGGTAACGACCGATGGTTTCCCAAAGGCCGCATGAAGCGCACTCTCTGGCAAGATGACGGTACCGCTTTCCCAGTGATGACCGAACGGGTATCCCAAGCCCATCGCGAAGCATTAGATGAAGTATATAAGTCAGTTAAAAAATAGTGTTATGGTATTTGAGTGTTGTAGTGTTAATATAATTTTACATCTAAGCACTGGCAAGAACCATAACACTCAAACACTATAAAATCACAACACTAAAAGACATGAACAATCCTTTTCACTTAGCTTTTCCGGTTTCCAATTTAGTTGATACCCGTAAGTTTTACGAAGATTTGCTAGGTTGCTCGGTGGGCCGCAGCTCCGAACGCTGGATCGATTTTAACTTTTACGGGCACCAGATTTCGGCCCATCTGAAACCCGATGAGGTAAAGCTCGCCCGAACCAATGAAGTAGATGGTGACCAGGTACCAGTACGCCACTTTGGGGCAATACTTGATATGGAAACCTGGGAAGGCTTGGCTGATCGATTAAAAGTAGCGAATATCGATTTTATTATTGAGCCCCATGTTCGTTTCAAAGGAGAGGTGGGTGAACAGGCCACCATGTTCTTTCTCGACCCCAGCGGAAATGCACTAGAGTTTAAAGCATTTAAAGATAAGAGCCAGATTTTCGCCAGCTAATCTACATAGCCTGGACAATAGCTTTCTTAGAAATGTAGATGCTCCACATGCCCAGAAAGGTTTCTTCCGTGTCGGCGGGCAGGTTAAGTTCAGTACGCAGTGATTCATCTAGCGTAACCGGATGAGTGTATAACAGTGTGTCTTCACCAATGCGTTGCACATTGCCAATTAATTCTTCGCGCTGCTGTTGGCTGTAGCGATAGGCTTCCAGAATTTGTTGCTCTTTTTTGCGCAGCTCATCAGCCTGGGTAGATACCGGAATCCAGTGAACGGTAGCGTCTTCGGCGAAGGTATGCATCGATTGGTCCTGAAGATAGGCCATAAAGTCGGTATCGGGAGCTTGCTGTTGGTATTGTTCTACCAGTACGGTAAACATCTCTTGGGCTAGAGGTTCGCCCATTAAGTAAGCTGCTTTAGTGATCTCTTCGGGCATTACCCGCTTGGGTTCTCGCTGGGCCATTTCTTCCTGCACCGCGGTAGTATCCACCCGCTGCTCGCTAGTACTCCCGCAAGAAGAAATAATGATAAGAAACAGCAGAATAAAGCCTCGATTCATAGGTGCCATCATAGACTGGTAACTACAATGATCTGATAAGTGTTATGGTGTTCGAGTATTCAAGTGTTTGGGTGTTCAAGTACTTTAGTGTTTGGGTGTTTTGGTCTTATCGCGTTAGGGTAGGCGCATATCTTGCTTCCTATTCTACTCGAAAACATGAATACTTGAACACCCGAAAACAATAACACCATAATACTCTAATACCAAAACACTATAATACCTCAATCAGCTTATCCTTCAGCTCAGTAGTTTCCCCGAAAGCTTCTAGAGACAATCCAATAGATCGGGCGTATTGCACGAAGCTGGCTTCGTATTCACTATCTATGGCTACCAGCAGGCCACCGCTGGTCTGCGGATCGCACAGCAGGGCTTTTTGCTCCTCGGTAATAGCACTGATTTTGTCTCCGTAGCTGTCCCAGTTGCGTCGAGTACCTCCCGGAATGCTACCCTGAGCAATATAGCCATCAACCACATCGAAGCGAGGCACCTGATCAGCCCGGATAGTAGCACTTATCTGACTGGCTTCGCACATCTCCCCCAGATGACCCAGTAACCCAAAGCCGGTTACGTCGGTCATAGCTCTTACATAGGAGAGGCGACCAAACTGCCAACCGGCGTTATTGAGCTTTAACATGCTATCTAAAGCCAGTTGAAAATCCTCTTCCTTCACTATTCCTTTTTTCTGGGCAGTAGTCAAGATACCTACCCCCAAGGGTTTGGTCAAAAAGAGCTTACAGTCTGGGATAGCCTGGTCGTTCCGTTTCAAGTGCTCTATCAGTATTTGCCCGGTCACGGCTAACCCGAAAATAGGTTCGGGAGCATCTATGCTATGCCCTCCGGCTAAAGGAATATTGGCTTGTTGACAAGCATTTCTGGCTCCAGCCATTACCTGCTGAGCGGCTTCTACCGGAATTTTATCTACCGGCCAACCCAGAATAGCCACTGCCATTGTGGGCTTACCGCCCATCGCATATACATCACTTATTGCATTGATCGAGGCAATCTGCCCGAAATCAAACGGGTCATCTACAATAGGCATAAAGAAATCGGTAGTGCTGATCAGAGCTTGACCTTGCCCGATATCGTAAACGGCAGCATCATCCTTCGTGCTATTGCCTACAATTAGATTAGGATCCGTAAACCCCTCATTATTGGAAGCCAGAATACTTTCCAGAATTTTGGGAGATATTTTGCAACCGCAGCCCGCTCCGTGGCTGTATTGCGTAAGTCGGATAGGGTTATTTTCTTGCATAGTCAGATAGATGTTAGATCGGGTTGAAAGTTTAGCTCATCGGCAAACTGCCGTATTCGCCGGGCGTTGGCAGTTGGATTGTCAGTAGAGCAAGCGAACGTAAAGCGAAGATCGCTGGATTTACGCTCCAGGTTTCGTTGATAACTTCGGTCATAGTATTCCAGCAGTAGGCCGGCTACATTAGCCAGGCGTTTTTCTTCCAATGCTGTTAGTGCCTGCTGCATTCGTAGCCCACCTAGCCTTCGTTCTATCGTCTGAATGGCTCGCGCTAGTTGCGTTGGATTCAGGTTTCCGTATTCACGCACCAGGCGTTTTATCCGCAGGGAGCGCGGCATATCGACAACGATGACCGGAGCCTGCTTCATGTGTTCCCAAAACTCGTAAGGGAGTTGTACCCCGCCAACACTGAACGATTCGTCCTCCACCCAGATTCGTCGGGATAGATCCAATGATCGCCATACAGCAAGCAATTCATTCTGAAATTGTTCCGATGTAGGTTGATGCCCCTGACCGATTCCTCCAAAAGCGGAACCCCGATGATTGGCTATTTTTTCCAGATCAATAACCTGCTCGCCTTGTTGACGAAGCTCCCGTAGTATTTCAGTTTTTCCGCTTCCGGTGGCACCGCCTAAAATCAGAATGGGAAGGGATGTTTGGTAAAAATCCAGTACCGCCTGCCGGTAGGCTTTGTATCCTCCGGCTAGCGTACGTACTTCTAAGCCTGCGGTCTTTAGTAACCAGGCTACACTTTCGCTGCGCATACCACCCCGCCAGCAGTGTACCAGCACCTGGCCATCTACCGATAGCTCGTAAGCAGTTTCTACCAGATAACTCATCTTGGGACCTACCATATCCAAGCCCTTGAGTAGCGCCTCGTAATGACTGGCTTGCTTGTACAGCATACCTACCTGAGCCCGTTCCTCATCAGAAAATAAGGGCAGATTAAAGGCATGCGGAATATGACCTACCTGATATTCCGCTGGGGAGCGAACATCCAGTACCGGGAGGTGCGCCGCTTGGCAAAGGAAATCGTGGGCAGATTATTGGGTCATATTACTGCAAACTACTTTTCAGATCAGCCATGATGGATGCTTCGTAGTCGGTATAGTGTTGGTAATGTTTCACGTTCATCCATAAAACGCGAAGTTCGTTATCTGGTGTATAGTTTCTTACCACAAACGGTCGGATATTATCAAGCTCAGAATTCTGAGTAATAGCCTTGTTAATCCAATTTGCTCCCTGGTCGTTGGTAGTCCATCGCTCTATCTCAAACACTCCGTTCTGCTCCCGAGAAAGGTACACCGTAGAGGGGTTCTGATGGTCTAAAACCACTCCTCCCGAGTAGTTAGGCTCCCGCTCCTCCACTCCTTCGGGCGTCTGGGGAAACCAGCCCCCACCTTCGGTAATTTTGTGGTTCTGCCACGTTTCACCATCCCAAACAGCGTAGTAGTAAACGTGAGTGCTATCGTCAGGAAAGCGCACGTAGGATATGACCGGTTGTCCATTTTCGTTTTCGGCTACGTCCCAGATCCAGGATTTCTCCTCGGTTTCGGTAGCGTTATACACCATATCGGCAGCGGAGGGAGCAATTGGAATGTCGCTGAAGTTGGCTACTTTCTCACCGTTAGCTTTGAAAAAAGCACCGTCCCGATATACAAGATAATAAATGCTGTTGGTGGGCTCATTGCGGGGATGTCCGTCGGTAAATGCCAGATGAATCTGATCCTGGTTGTTGGAAGAGGCTTTCAGGTAGGGCCTACGGTTGCGGTAAACCCGCTCCGGTAGTATCAGGATTTCCCCCTTACTCCAGGTTGTACCATTATCGTCGGAGGTAGCCACGTTGGGCTTAAAGTCAGCTCCGCGCCAAAACAGATAGAGGCGGTTGTCTTCATCGCTAAGCCGGAAGATGTTTACGTAGGTGTAGGTATTGGAGAATTCGGCGTAGGCTACTGTATCGTTCAGTACTAATTCCTGTCGGGGTTCCCACTCGTTAATGCTTTCGGCCTGCTGGGCTCGCATCAGGTAAATGGGTTCACTGCGGGAGTGCTTGGAATAGAAGACCATCAGCTTTCCATCTTCATCTATCAGCAAACTGGGATTATCGTGGTCATCCACTTCTAATTCTTCGTGCAAAACCTTCTGACTAATTTCTTGGGTGTCGTGGTCGTAGTAGCCTACCGTAACGTTCCCGAACTGATCAATCCAACCGGCGTAGGTTCGGGCATGCTCGCCCTGGTAGAACAGGGCTCGGGGGTCTGAAAACCAGCACCAGGCCCCATCTTCTGTAAAAGATGCGAATCCGCTGATGCTGTCCTTGCTGGCAGTTTCGGCAGAAGTATCGGAAGGAGAGGTACAGGAGTAATTTAGCCCAGTGATCAGAGCGATTGCAACCAGAGAAAACAGGCAGTTTTGCATCAGCTGAAAAGTCTAGTTAGACGAATTGAGCACGGTTTCCCGAATCTCATTCTGGGGTAATCCTCCCTCCGTTCCGGCTACCACCATTGATACGGAAGCATCGCCGGTAACATTTACCACGGTTCGGCACATGTCAATAATCCGGTCGGGGGCGAGGATCAGGGCTAGACCGGCCGCCGGGACCCCAATGGCTTCCAGCACAATCACCAGCATGACTACTCCCGCTCCCGGTACCGCCGCCGTTCCGATGGAGGCTAGCGTAGCGGTAAGCACAATCATCAGTTGACTAGTGAGTGATAAACCTAAACCTAGTGCCTGAGCGATAAACACTGCAGCCACGCCCTGGTACAGACTGGTTCCGTCCATATTAATGGTAGCTCCTAATGGCAACACAAAGCTGGCTACTTCTTCCGATACCTTTAGGTCGTTTTGTACCACTTCCATCGTTACTGGTAAGGTAGCTGCGCTGGAGCTGGTACTGAAAGCCAGTAGCTGGGCGGGACGCATGGCCCGGAAAAACTTCCGGTACCTTACCCTCACAAAAATCTTGAAAATAGCCGGGTAGACCACGGCTACCATAATCAGCAAACCAGCGATTACCGTAAGGGAGTACCACAGCAGAGCATATAGCAGCGTAAATGCCTCGTCGGGGTTTTCGCCCCCAATTTCCACAATTAGCGCTGCAATGAGGGCAAATACTCCGTAGGGGGCCAGCAGCATGATAAACTCTACAATCTTGATAATTACATCGTTTAGTCCGTCGAAGAAGGCAATCACCGGTTGGCCTTTACTGCGAGGCACCTGCAATAGCGCAATGCCGATAATCAGTGCTACAAATACTACTTGCAGCATAGCGCCATTATTGGCGAATGCTTCAAATACATTCTGAGGCACAATATCTACCAGCGGCTGTAACGGGCCGGCATCGCGGACGTCCTGAGCTACTCCCTGTCGATTCTCCACATCACCACTGTACAAAGCCATTAGATTTTCCCGAGTAGACTCAGGCAGCTTTTTGCCGGGTTGCACGATGTTCACCAGAATGAGTCCGATGGTGATGGCGATGGTGGTGGTGGCCAGATAGGTGATAATCGTTTTTCCGCCCATACGGGAGAGTTTGGAAACATCGCCCAGATTGGCCACGCCTACGATCAGGGACGCCAGCACCAGTGGCACGGCAATCATCTTCAGTGAATTGACAAAAATGGTTCCGAAGGGCTTGATGTACTTGGCGGTAAAGGTGGGGTCCCAGCCAAACTGTATGCTGGCCAGTCCGAACAGCAGCCCCAGTACCAGGCCAATAATAATTTGCGTGTGTAGCGGTAATCTTCTCATGCAGTGTAGTTCAGTGAATTAGCTCCGAAGAGGAAACGGTAAAAATGCAAAATACCAAAGGGAAATACTAATGCTAAATATGGAAGACCGACAATAAAGTATTTTTATCAGTAATGGCTATTGCCTTATTTAATAAAACGATGTTCGGGCATTCGTATCGATATTAAAACAATATTTGTTCTCAATCTCGTATTCTTAATAACTTTTGGTTTTACGATCTCTAAACATTAGTCAGGGCGATGACAGCGATGTTACCGGTTTTTACGCTTTGGCTAATTTGAAAAAATCTGTGATGAACAAAGGAATAATAAAGCTAGTGGAGGTGTACGGTCGAGAAGGTAAAAGAGAGAATAAAGAGTTGTATTACAACCTGTCTACTCCAAAACGCAGCACGGTTTTGAGCTTTTCGGGGGCTACCTTGCGGGCGTCGGATAAGTAAATTTCCCGGTGGGTTTTGGATTTTCGCTCCAATCCCTGCTCTTTGGCAAACGCCTCCATTTCGGCAAAGCTAGCTGGTTCATCATCGTAGCTACCCCGGTGTAGCATCTGCACGCAGTGGCCATCCTCAATTTCTTCAAACCGCACCTCATCCAGTAATGCGTGAGGCTTTTTCTTTTTTGTTCGTTCCAGAATCAGATCGGCGAACGCCAGATCCACAAAATCCGGCTGGCGAATCATCAGGTGAAATGAAAGGTCGTCTTTGTTGAGAGTTCCAGTAAACTTTCCTTTCGCTTCTTCCTTCAGATCCCAGATTCCTTCCAGCGGGTAGACAGTGTACTCGAAGTAACTGTCGGGAGCTATACCTTGCTTAGGGCTCATTTTTACCGCGTAGGAGAGAGCATACAGCACACTGACGTATTCGCCAAAAGCGGTATCGTTGGGATTACCTTCGCCCCGGATGGTGAAGAACTTAAACGGGGGGACTGTTACCTGCTCGGGCTTTTGCTGGGGCGCGTAGTACTGCTTTTCCTGTTTTCGCCATTCGTGCTTCATTTTGCTGGGCTTATGTTTTGCAAATAGATCAATTACTGCTCTTTCTTCAGATACTCATCGGTAAAGTGTGCCCGCCGCTTGGGTTGGGAAAACTTAGCATCGTTGTAGGCTTGGGAGCCTCCTTTGGGAACAGACAGGCTCTGCCAATCACCGCCTCTACTTATTTTACCCAGGTACACGATTTGCCCCACGTGATAGGCGTAGTGAGCCAGTTGGCGATTGATAGCTTCCACCACGGTATGACCCATATTGCGGATGTAAACTACCTGCTCAAAGTTATCAGCGTTTACCGAGTCCAGCGCCTGAAAGAGGCAGTCCCAACCCTGATTCCACTTTTTCAGTAAATCATCTTTAGTTTTTATCCGATCTTCAAATTCCTCGTCTCGGTTACGCCATTCCTTTTCACCGTCGGCGGTGAGAAAATCGGTCCAGCGAGAGAGCATATTACCCGCCAGATGATTGACGATAATGGCGATGGAGTTATTATCCGGATTAGGCTCCCAGAAAAGTTCAGCCTCGGTGAGTTGAGCAAAGGCTTTATCGCCTAACGAACGATAGTACGCAAACTGCTTCTTTACGCTTTCTAGATAGTTTTCTACCATAGCTGAGCTGTATTCGTTGAGTAGAAGTGAGGGCAGATTTGAGCTTAGAGGTTCTGCTACGCGCTTCAAACGCACAGCAGAAATTCAATTTACTAAATTTGGCGTTTTTCTTTCGGTTTTAGTACATCTCTATCCTAAACCAAAGGATATTTGGCATTCTGAAAAAAAAGCTACCCGTAAGCCACCGGCAGAGCGCTTGTTTTTCTAGGGATATTCGGAGATCACTGTCACTTTATACTTATCCCGCGCGGGATAAGCGTTCAGCGGCGTAACTCTATACTTATCCCCGCCGGGATAACCGTCCAGCGACGTAACTTTACATTTGTCCCACGCGGGATAAACATTAATCAACGTCACTTTGCCCTTCTCCCGCTCGCATTAAGCGTTCCGCGCTGTGAATCTACGCTTCCCTCAGTGTAAATAGCTGTTCAGCTTTGGGTCTAAAAACTGATTTTCATCTCAAAAAAGAAAAAATGGTACGAACCTATTAACGTGCCACGTAGCTTTTGGGCTGAAAACACCAAGCTCAAAAGATGGCTTTGGTGTATTTTGCGATTATAGTGGGGATAACTGGATACAAAGGTTACCCCTTTATCAGCAGTGAAAATCAATGAATACTATGAAGCAGATTTTAGTACTTTTTTTTCTCAGTGCCACACTTATATTAAAAGCACAGGATACTACATTTGTAAATGGCCAGAAAGGGTTTGGAAAAAAAGTGGACGGCTTAAAACAAGAATATTGGCAATTCTTTCATTCAAACGGTAGAATTCAATCTGATGGGTATTATGTGAATGATACTCTAGACGGGAGTTGGAAAAGCTATGATGAGGTGGGCACTTTACTTTCGGAAGGCAAATATGATATGGGAAAGCCTAGTGGGTGCTGGACTGTCTATCTTCCCAATGGAGATCCTTTACCAGCACAACACTATACGATGTTAGGGAGTAGATACAATGAGTTAGGGGAATATATTGCCTCAATAGGTTTCTTAAATACGGCAGTAAATTTCGATAAGAAAAACAAACAAGCCAGATACTTGAGAGCAGAAGCCTATTATAAGATCGGTGAAATTGATCTGGCTATAGAGGATGTTCTGGTAATAGTTGAGCAGGATAGCACTACAGAAAGTCTGAAGTATTTGACTCAGCTAAAGATAGAAGGCAGTAGATTAGAAAGTGCTTTAGAGACAGCTAATACAATCCTAGCAATAGATCCAAAAGATAAAGAGGCCATATTTATTCGTGGAAAAATAAATTATAGGCTTAAAGAAAAAGAAAACGCATGCAAAGATTTCATATTAGCTCATAAGAGAGGCTATAAAAGTGACGAACTAGCAGAACTATTGTATGAGTGCTCTCACTAATGAAAAAGAGGGACTTAGTCCAGTCATGGTCGGAAGATTTATTCTTCCGACTTTTTTATTTCTTGGGACC
>CAKZYJ010000411.1 GCA_937884755.1 uncultured Flammeovirgaceae bacterium | reverse complement strand
CTTCTGGCAGATGCGCTATTATGTGGCCGGCAATCCGGATGAGACTGCTAAAAGCTGGAAAAATCTTACGCAGCAACAAACCCCACCCCAAGGCAGCAAGATCGTTCCGCTGCTGCGCTACTACCGGGTATTCAATCTAGAGGATACCGAAGGTATTGACTATACGGTGCCTGAGATGCCGGAACCCACCCAGGATTTATCTATCGATGAACTTGCTCAGGCTATGCTCCCCGTACAATCGCTAACCGGATTAACCATCGTGAGTGGCGGGAACCGTGCCTGCTATTCACCCCCACAGGATACGATCTATATGCCTAGTATTCATCACTTTCACAGCACCTCGGCCTACGTAGATACGCTCTATCACGAACTCTCCCATAGCACGGGCCACCAAAACCGATTAGCGAGGATTGGTATTACCGAAGCGGTCAACAACCGCAGTGAGCGTTACGCTAAAGAAGAATTGATTGCCGAGCTTGGTAGCTGCTTTCTGATGCACCACTACGGCTACGGGCGCAAGGAGCTACTGGACAATAGCGTTGCCTATCTGCAATCCTGGCTGGGAAGGCTACGCAATGACAAAAAGCTGATCGTAGAAGCAGCTGCCGGAGCACAGAAGGCCGTAGATTATATCTTGGACCAGGTAGAAGAACAACCGGCAGTTGTACCGACTTAACTACCGGGATCAGGCGGGAGTCAAATCCAGGCTTCCGCCATTTTGGGTTACAATACATGCAGTGACGAAAATATCCGTAGGATTAGCACATTTCACTGGCTATCAACCAGTTACACCACTGTTTATTTAGCCTACATTATGTTCATGTCCAGATCACTCAACGCGTTGATTATTAAGCTTTTACACTGATCCTATGGCACGTCGGGGTCGCCCCGGCCACCGTTGAGAATTACGTCCGGGAGAGCCTGGGCGACACCCCGCCGTCCCTTGATGTCAACGGACCCAACGAAGGACTTTAAATCAGAATGGGGTTGAAATTTTTTGTAGTCCATGACTGACTCATTGATTTTAGCAGGCTTATCGATTATTACGAATTTTCTTATCCAGCACCAATGGTTACATGGTTGTGCTCATTGGTTAGAACACGAAGGATATGGCTAGTCAATCCATTTGGAAGTCCGTTCCATATTTTTTACCAATTTCTTTCATGTCTGATATATTCTGTTCAAGTTCCTTAAACATATGCTCTATGCCTGCGGGAACAAAAGTGACCATGAGTTCGGCATCAAATTCTGTTTTGTTCTGCCAAGTATGCTTCTCACCCTTTTGAATATTTAAAAACTCGCCTTCCTTCAATCGAATTTCTTTTCCATCGACTAAGAAGTTCAATTCCCCTTTTTTGAGATAAAACCCTTCATCTTCATTTGCGTGAAAATGTATTGGTGGACCATCGTCGCCAGCCGGTATGGTGGTATGGCTTAAAAAGTATTTTCCATCGGTTTCTTTTCCCGTTGCCAGGAATGTCAAACCGAAGTACGTTTCTTGTGATTGGTTAATTTTCATTCCAATAGTTTTTTTCAGGATGACCCACACGAGTATGAGTATCAGCAGGCGGGCGTTCATATCCTTGTCAATGTGGTAGAGACTGATCTTTGTAATTAGATGGATTATGTTACTGTTTCGCTCGCTTGCTAATAGTTGCGGTTGCCCGGTGTTTCTAATTTTAGGGTAGGATTGTTATCGGAGCTGAGGAAAAATCCTCACCTGTAATAGGTTTTCCGTTTAATCTACTGAGCAGTGAAATTTGTCCAATATGAGTCAACAAGTCCGAAAATGGTCCTTGTAGTAATCGCTTGGCATAATTAATTTCAAGCGGTTTTTTTGCCAGCACATGATCCAAGTTCTTTATTTCTGCAATAAATCGGTCTATTTCTGATCTCATATTAAGTTTTTCAGGTGGCTGTTTGTTGTACCGCTCTTCCGAAATGAAAACTCGAGTCGCATGTAATACATGATACATATGATTAATAATTTCATTAGGTGTTCTACTACCATTACCTGCACTGAAATTCCCAAATTTAGTATCTGCTTTGCTTACAGCGCTTTGAAACCGATAGGCTATTGTTGATAAAGTATGTCTTAAAAATTCATTTTCCATTGAACCTAATGTAGTGAATGCCAACCACTGCCTAGCTGCAACTGCAGTTATTTCGCAGGTAGCTGCACCATTTTCCCTTGATATTGTGATTAATATATAAAAAAAGGAGTTCTTATTTTTTCATTCACGCTGAGATAGATATTCTTTTTTGAATACCTATCCACCTAAAAACGTTGGTTGACCTCAAATTTACCCTTGCATTAAGGCTTACCAGTACAGAAAACAATCGCTGGAAGCATTAAATCCGGAAATTATCGTCTTTTATGGATGTAAAGTCGGATAAGCGCTTGATGTTGCCTAACATAATGATGCATTCTATTCGTTTACAACCCCAGCTTCGTCCCCGCATTATGGGTTCGGGCATCCTCAAAACGGGTATAGCGCCGGATCATCGCCGTCGTCTTATGAAAGGTTTGCGCCATAATTTCGCTATCACTCGCCCCGTTTTTTTTGGAAATCGTCACAAAGCTCGCCCGCAGTGAGTGGGCGGTAAACCGCGCCCCAAAGTATTTTTTGACCACCAGGTTGACCGACTGGTCCGTCAACCGCTCTTTACAAAACCGGTCCCCTCGGCGCATCCGCACCAATAAGGGGCGAGAAGACAGCGTAGGTTCATTCATTGAATCAAACGAAGAAAATCCGTCTTCTGAAGACGAAAAACTATTACGCGAAACACCTACTCGCTCTAAATACCGTCGCAGCGTGCGCACTGGGCAAAGACGAGGATCGGAAGCAAAAAAGATGGCTTTAACTTTTCCTTCGGAGAGCTGATCGGTCTTGCTTTTGCGAATGTCTATTAATAGCCCATCCTCATCAAAGTACAAATCAGCCAGGTTGACGGCCGAAAGCTCGCCTCGACGAAATGCCCCGGTATACCCTAATAAGATGATCACTTTATCGCGTAATTGAGTATTACTGGTTTCATCTAACGAAAGCACGACTCTGCGAAACGTTTCAGCATTGTAGGCTGGAGCCTGGGTTTGCCGAATGCCCTTCTCACGTTTGATTCCGTCCATGGCCGTGCGAACGAGTTTGCTTCCGATAGGACTTTCCAAGCCTTGCAGCTCGTGAAAGGAAGACAGCATCGAAAGGCGCCTTTCCAGGGTGGCTACTTTGTAGTGCTGGGCAATGGCACTAATGTAATTTACCACCTGGCCAGGACTAGCGGGGAAAGGGGTACAGTGATGGGATTCGCACCACCGGGTATAGCAATCTAAGTCTGATTTATATGCCCGAACAGTATTATCGGATTTTTCAATCCCGAGTTTTAAGTAACGCTGGGCGGAAGCACTC
>CAKZYJ010000410.1 GCA_937884755.1 uncultured Flammeovirgaceae bacterium | reverse complement strand
AAAGATAGCCTCACCGAAGAAAAGCTCGCGAAGCTTCCGCTGAATGAGCGGCAACGCAAGGCCATACAGTATCTAAAAGAGCGCAGCCGGATTAGCAATAAAGACTATCAGCAGTTAAATCAGTGTTCCCGTAATACGGCTAGTAATGACCTGAAAGAGCTGATTAAGCTAGGGCTGGTGTTGCAAGCCGGTAGGAGAGGGGCAGGCTCCTATTATGTGCTTGCTTGATAAAAGGTTCGTTGACATTAGGGGTAGTTACCTCGTGTACGGAACTCTCAACGGTGGCCTCACTGCGCCATAGAAATTAGTTAATGTACAGATAATCAACACCTTCCTCGTCAAGGCCAAATAAGCAGAATCCGAAAAAATCTCAGTGGCTTTCACCCAGTAGGAAGAACACCATTTTCTGAAAGCTTGTATCGACCAAGAAAATATACATTTTTCGTGTACTAATTTTTTATTCAAAACATTATAAAAAGGTACGTAATAAGTAATTCCTTAATTATAGATAAACAATTGCATTGACCATAGCAAATGCCCCCTTATAAGAGATATATCTAATATATAGACACATTATCTGGTCAAAAACAGCAAAAATATTACGTTTAATATATAGAAAAACATGTCCTGAAATTGACTTTAAATTATTTCTTTGTATCATTGATCCAACTGAAAGAAATAACACGTCCTTCTCATTTCTTCTATATGGTTCAGTATTAGAAGATTTACTTTGTATTAACAATTATCGTTAGAGTCTCCAAGTATGATGTTATACTTGGACTGCTACATCTATTTGTCATATTGGAAATTAGGCATGTACAAGCAGATTGATTAGCAGTTTACAATTTATTTGCTCACCACTCATGAAGAGTTGTCATGGAGTGAATATTCTAATTTGTATCATATTAAAATTCGTATACTAAATAACCTACTACTATTTCTTATGAAAACATCAACCATAGTATTTTTACTATTACTCTCCATATCGATAATTCCGGCTCAGGCTCAACTAAAAGCTCCCGAAATTAAAGTAGAAACTACAATGAATAATCGGGTAGAGTTTCGCTCAGATTTACACCTTTTAAATTCCAATACTACAGCGTATATTAAAACCAGCGGTGAGGCATTAGTCAAAAAACTTACGGTCACGCACAATGGCGATAATTCAGCTATGCGGTTTCAAACAGCTGATCCTAACAAAAAAGGAGCAATTGGTATACAAGATGATGGAGATGACGGCCTTTACGTCGCTGTGAACGGTTCTTATCGGCTGCATGTGAATATGAATGGTAATGTAGCCATTGGGCGCACAATTGCTTCGGAGAGGTTACACATTAACGGTAATATCCTCGCTAGCAATGTTAGCGTTACCTCCGATGAAAAGTTAAAACAAAACATACAAGAATATAATGGTGGTCTAGCTCTGGTAAAGCAGATTAAGCCCAAGAAGTATAAATACAAGCCCCGCAAAGAGCAGAGGATAAAAGAGCCTACTGAAGGTGAAGAGGATGGAGATGAAGTAGTAGAAGAGGAAATACTAGTAGCTGATGATCGGGAATATATTGGCGTAGTAGCCCAGGAGCTAAAAGCTGTTGCCCCTGATTTGGTTGGCAGCTTTAAAGATGAAGACGGTAGTGAAACCCTCACCGTTGATCAAACGGCGTTAATCTTTGTGCTTATTAACTCAGTAAAAGAACTTAGTAAAGAAGTAGAAGAGTTACGGTCGGCTATAAAAACAAAATCAGAAGTCAAGGAAAAACTGAGATGATCTGAAATAAATTACACAGGTGAAATGAAACACTTGAGAAAGTGATAGCTAAATTTTGGATTAGTATCTTAGGGGAAACATCGAAAATTAATTATCCATGCGTCTAACTCTGATTTCAATAATCATCCTTACCATACTGACGTCTCCTTTGTTATTATTGAATTGCCGTAGTCCACAAGATATAATCGAGCCAGAGCATAGCCCGTTGGTTGTGCCTACCAATAAAACAGGTAGTATTTATGGGAGGATTATGTTCGCCCCTGAAGCCAAAACAAATACAATACATCACTTTACACTTTTACATGTAAAACAAAATAAAGTGATTGCTTATACAAAGGATTCTGTTGCTAATGAGCGGTTTTCCCCTGCCTTAGGCGATGGTATATTTACCTTCGATAACATCCCTGCAGGTACTTATGCCTTAGCCATTCGCCGCGAACAAGAGGGTGGTGGGTTCGTTCACTATCCCGATACCTTATCACCAATTGTAGTACAAGAGAATCAAGTAACGTTAGTTCCAGTAACCCAGTATTGGCGAGAAAAAACTGATCTAAACAACTGGACTCACGCCACGATTCCAGAAGAGGGCTTTTTTGACTGCCGAGGAACCGTGTTAGGGCAGGTCAATCCTGAAGTATGGGCGAGTGCATCTATGGACGAGTACGCACTAAGCCTGACCTCAGATAATAAACAATCAGAAAGAGTTGTAGTGAATGTTCGAGCGAAAGAGGAGATACTACTAGAGTTGGATGAACAGGGACGGTTTCATTCGGATAGTGTACCATGCGGTATCTACACCGCAGTGGTTTACTCTAACAACAAGGGAGATGATTTTCAGCAAAGCGAGCGCTACTTCGATGTTCTGGTTTTGCCTGGAGATACAGTTCAATTACACATTTCAAGTTTTTCTAGTAACGAAGTACTCTACCGACTGATGGATGAATTGAATAACGATATCAACATACCGGCTCACATATACACTTCTAACTAATTCAACCTATTACTATGCGATATGTACTACTTTGCCTGCTAGCCGGGCAAACACTCATTGGTTGGGCACAAACCGTTGGGCCTACCGTTGACCCCTATCTTTTACGCCTACGAAAAACCGTGTACAGTGCGAACAATCCCTATGCTCGTGTTTCAAAACGGTCATCGGCACAACGAGCCACTTTACGCCAATCATTCGTCGATATGGGTGTCTCAATAATGGAGGAAGATCCTACTGTACAAACGATCGTGGAGTGTGCTTGTGATTCAGTAAGTTTAGCCTTACCAGGAGTAGATGTACATTCGCTTTGGGGTGACTTTTTTGTCGCCCACTTTCCTGTTTCATTACTGGACACATTGGCGCAAGTTCCAGGAATTCAAGGATTAGAGCTGGCCAAACCGGTAGATACTGATCTCAACATAAGCCGACTCTATGTAAATATGGATCAGGTAGAAACGGCTTATCCTAATATAAAAGGCAATGATGTCATTATCGGGCTAATTGATTCAGGGATTGATATTACCCATCCAACATTTCAGAAACCTAACGGTGATACTCGTATTCTGAACATCTGGGATCAAACAGTAGAAGGCACTCCTCCCACTGGGTTCATCTCTGGTACAGAGTGGAGTGCTACGCAAATTAACAATGGCACTTGTACGCATCTAGACGAAGTAGGTCATGGAACCTTAGTGGCAGGTATTGCAGCAGGAAATGGTCGTTCCAATTTTGGAAGCGGCCAAAGTCCCTATATTGGTATCGCCCCGGAAGCCGATATCATCATGGTGAAGTTTCGGCAATCAAATCCTCTTTTTGTTCGAGATGGTAAAAGTATTCAAGTCCTAGATGGGATGAAGTATATCGCTGAACGAGCTCAAGCATTGGGCAAGCCCTTCGTAATCAACCTAAGCTTAGGTAGTAAATATGGTCCAAGGGATGGTACCAGTCTATTCGAGCGAAGTGTCTCGGCTTTTGTAGATGATGCAACGTTAGGGAAAGGACGGATTGTTGTTAAATCAGCTGGTAATGATGGGGCTAATAATAACGAATTAGATAATGCTATTCACGCTGAAGGTAACGGAAATAAAACCGTGGAATTCAGAGTAAATATATTGGAAGCGAATCAGAGGAACGGGTTAGATCTGGACATTTACTATGATGAAAATGCTAACTACAGTATTTCCTTAGAATCGCCTGGAGGGACTGTGTACGGCCCTATCCCTTTTGGACAGTCAGGGATATGGAATTTCGGTAGTCCTGGATTTGACCCCGATGAAGGACTTATTTTTATTGATAACTACACACAACCACAGGATGCTGACATATTCTATTATGGGGCAGCTAATCCACTAGCACAGATCAGTATTTCTGCTGCTGATGTTGATTTAAATGGAACCATTGATAATACAGTTCAAGACGGTACATGGAAGTTAATTTTGTCATCAGGCAGCGGTGGATGGGATGCCTATATTGTAAATCGGCAACGAGCTGGAGCTCGTTTTAGCATTGGGGATTATAGCAATCGAGAATTAATTAGCGAACCAGGTAATGCCGAAAACGTTATTACCGTAGGGTCAATCAATACTAATGATTTGGGTGATTCGAGGTTTCCATTTGCCCAGGAGAGCTTCTTTTCTAGCCCGGGACCCACTCGGGATGGTCGTAACAAACCCAATTGCTATGCTCCAGGAGCCTTCATTGCTACAGCAAGATCAAGCAGTTCTAGCTACTCGAGTTTGCCAAATTTTGCTGATTATACGTATCAAGCAGGAACCAGTATGGCAACGCCTCATATGTCGGGAGCAATAGCCTTATTACTGCAAAAGATGGAAGAAAGCAACATCCAGCCTGGTTACCCTAATGTTAAAAGAACGCTAGAAAGCAGTAAGGGGCCTGATAGGCATCTAAATGTTTTTGAACTGCTATCTGAACCAATAGTCACTGGTATTGAAGATAAGATTGTCATTACTGACCCCTCTACAGATTACAGGGTAATTGTCCCGAATAACAATTACTTTTTTGATGCAGATTTTATAGACAATTCACCAACAGGTGATTTTGTCAATTCCTACCGCTGGACTGTAGAACTTCATTACAGTGGCTTTGTTGATCAAGTTGCATCGTATACAGTAGGATCATCTGGTTCAGTGACGATCTCAATACCATCATCCGTTTTGGGTGATAATAACTGGACCAGAGATGAAAATGGGCATATATATGGAATAGTTCGGGTAGAGGGTACCGATAATGACGGTATTACCCATGAAGACGAAATTACCATTGGAGTACCTTACTTTCCTAATCGTCCAGTAATTTACAAGCAAGAAGTCCAAAGTGATCGTATTGCGTTAGCTTGGTTTGGTGGAGGTGGCGCAGTAAGTTACGACGTAGCGTATCGGAAGGATGGCGGCCCATCAGAGCTCACTGTAGTAGATGTTGGTGCAAACACCTCTTACACCGTAACAGGACTAGAACCTTGTAGTAAGTACTTTATTGGTGTCCGAGGGTATAATGCAACCGATGATTTTGTAGGAACACTGCTTACGATAGAAACCCCCGTCTCAGAAAGGGTTACTCGAACTGAAAAGACCAATGTCCCTGGAGGTACGACCAAGACATACCCTATTGAAGTGCGTGCTTCTGAGTCTATTCAACTCAAAACAGGATTTCATTATCGAGCTATTAATAATTCCCGTTTTCATGCATTTATTACTGATGAATGCCCTCCGAATATACCCCTTCGCGTAGACTCTACGAGGAAAGTTGTTACCAGTGATACTTCAACGATATCAGTTGTTCCGAAGCTAGAGGAATCCATTAACCTTTTCCCCAATCCGGTTACCAGTCATGTTACTATTCGTACACAATTAGAAAGCTCTTATCAGTTGCAGATTTATCGGTTAGATGGCAGGTTATTGTATCATAAATTGGTTCAACAAAAGGATTACCAAATTGACTTAAAGAGTTATCATCCGGGGCTCTATGTTGTGGAGATTATTACGGCTACAGGGAGTCGTTACCAGGAAAAAATTCTTAAGAGGTAAATAGAGAAGTCTACTAAATGTGCAAAACCTGCCTTCATTTCCCGATTGGGCTAATAGTCGGGAGCATGAAATCCTTTGCTGTATTGGGTGAATAAGCCTGATATAGCTTCGTCTACATAAAGTAGAATTGCCCAAGAATTGCACAAATTGCACAATAGGCGAGGGGCAGCCAGACAGTTGCAAGCAAAGTAGGGTAGGGGAGCGGATAAGAAGAAGGGAATGGATCGTGCTTACTTTCGGATCATTAGAAAAGTATACATAGTAAAC
>CAKZYJ010000409.1 GCA_937884755.1 uncultured Flammeovirgaceae bacterium | reverse complement strand
CAGGCCGTAGCCTTCGTAAGTAATTCCGGCTGATGATGATACGTCCGTAAAAACCGGATGACCATTACCCCCAACTCCCTCATTGCGGTACAATCGGTCGGTATTGACCATGTTCCCGTCATTACGTTTAGGCCGGATCACGTTCGGCCCGGTTTGGTCAGTAATGTTAGTGAGCAAGTACATATCCAGATCACCGTCTTGGTCGTAATCAAAGAAAGTCGCTTGGGTGCTATGCACCGTATCCGCCAGTCCGTACTCCTTGGCCTGCTCGCTAAATGTTCCATTTTGTTGATTGATGTACAGTTCGTTGGCCCGCTTCCAAGGATCAGCCAATGGCCCGGCGTAGCAGACATACATATCGAGCCAGCCATCCTGATTAATATCGACCATCGCTACTCCGGTCGCCCACTTTCCGGGGGCACCTACTCCGGCTGGTTGGGTAATATCTTCAAACTGCCAGCTTCCTTTATTCAGGTACAAGCGATTTTCTCCCATATTCGCCGCGAAGAATAGGTCAGGTAAATTGTCGTTGTTGATATCCCCTACCCCTACCCCAGCTCCGTTATAAAAGTACTCAAAGGTGAGGATGTTCAGTGCCTCACTTTCGTGGAGTTGGTTCGCAAAAGTGACTCCGGTTTCTTCTGGCGAGTGCAGTACCAGCAGCCGCTCGTGGCTTGACTCACCGTGAGGCTGGCAGGCTAGAAGAAACGAACCAGCTATCCATCCTACTACGTGGGAAAATCGATGTATCACGATATTGTGAGAAATATTTTAGTAAGTAGTCAATTCCGGTCTATTTGCTACGCCTCTTCGATGTTAAGCTTATGTTAAGATTCACCGCTAAGTGTTGCCGTAAGTTAATAAGCAGAACTTAAGATTTTTCGCAAGAGGATATAACTTTCATCGATGATCGTTTCACTACCCAAACAATGCTTATGACCCGATCACTCATTTTGGTTGGCTTCTACCTCAGTGTATCCTGCGCCCTTGCTCAAATTCCTCCGCTGTTTCAAGCCTTTGACTCACTACCAGATGCTACTCCCTGGACGGACCTGGATTTTGACCAAGATGGGGATGCGGATTAAGTGGCAATTATCTTCGGCTAGGGGTTGGAAATTTACTCAACTAGACTGGTATCATACCCCGCAATGACAGTACAAACCAATCCGCCAGTAAGTATATCAAATTTTGACTGTATAGGCCGACCACTCATTTCATTATAGCCATTGACGACGAATTGGAGTGAATGTAGTCGCTAATCCTTACGGCCAAGGGTCGGATATTTTTCACTTTTCAGTAACAATTTTACGGCTGATAAAACAGCTTTAGGTGCAGTGTAGTTAGGATGACTATGGAAAATAGCTACATCATTCATGATCATTTCTACTTCTGATTTGGTTTGATCTACCTCACCCTTATCGGCAAATTTTAGTTGGTGGGGTTGAAACCAATCTACCTCAATACAGTAGTTAATATGCTGGGCACAACGGCACGGATTAGCTGGGTCGTACAATCCACACTGTTTGGCCATAAAGCCTCTAATCCGTTTCCTGGCTAAGGACAGACGTTTGCGAAAGGTGGCTGGTTCGATATCCAAAATGTAGCTCCCTTCGTTACCGTCAAACTCTAGGATTTCCCCAATCAAATAAGCTAAACGTAGTGGACGAGAGACACAGATCAGCATACTGGTACTACAGGCAATTTTTACTTCTTCTTCCAACAGAGCTTTATCCGCAGCCTCGTACTCCGGACGAGTAGCTCCCTGTTTCAGATGTTTTTCCCCTTCTTCAAACGTTAAATATTCCGTAGAAGTACGCCGAGCGTTCAGTAAATAATTGGTGGCTACCCGATAGGCCCAAGTGGTAAAGCTGCTTTCTCCTCTGAATGAAGCGAGGTTGGTGAGTATCTTCAGTAAAATCTCTTGGGTAGCGTCTTCGGCATCCGGCGGGTTCCAGAAGAAGCGAACAGCTAGGTTATAGATGGGTTGCTGGATGCTTTCCATCAGCTGTTCCAGCGCTTCTTGCTCCCCGTTTAAACTGCTGGTAACCAGTTCGGTGTAATTGGGCTTTTTCATAAGCTAATCTGATGAATAATATGTTCAAAATCTACTCCCGGCCAGTTCTCCACAATCCGTTCGTTTTCCAACCGATAGATATGGATTTCCTGCCACGTCACATGTCTACCCATAGACGCTATTCCAAAATACTGCCGCCGATGCGTCGCTTGCACCTGATTTACCTCCACCACATAATCACCCTCCGCAATGAGTTGGATCAGATCTACCTTTACATCGCGAAAAGCGTACAAG
>CAKZYJ010000408.1 GCA_937884755.1 uncultured Flammeovirgaceae bacterium | reverse complement strand
TGTACCAATACATAGGCTAGGGCCATAGAGGCTTATTAGCCGATGTCGTGGAACGAAAAGTACCCCGACGTTCTGGTGACCAGTCTCAAAAAGAAGAGTATTATGGAAAGAAGAAGTGTCATACTGTCAAAAACTTAGCGATCACTGATCTACAGGCTACTGCCTATTGTTGAGCGGTCGCCGCAGCGTTGACACCTACGAAGGAAATGTCCATGATAAAGCCTTTCGGGACGCATCTCAGATTGATCTGAACGGGTCCCTTACTAGCTGACATAGGGTTGTTAGGTGTCGTCTAAGACTGCCCCCATATCATACATCCCTATAAAAAATCAGAGGGTGGACAATTGCCCTCATTTCATCAGCAAATTAACAAAGCCCATAGTATCTTACGGGTAGCCATAGAGCATACCTTTTTAGGCATCAAAGGGTTAAAAATCATCAAAAATAAGATTCGGTTGGAATCTTATGAAGTTCGCAAACAAGTCATCTGGATTGCCAATGGTTTACACAACTTTTGGCTTTCCTGCCGAAAACCTTTACTAAATCATTCGTGATAATGTCTGATATATTTTATGCTAATAAACTTCGATGAGCTTGAATAATAGAGAACTTTTACAAGTTTCCGCGCACCAGGAGAGTCTTTGGTTTGTAGATGAATTTGAAAAAATGCATCTATATGAGGATAGCCCAATCTATTTTAATATTCCAGTATTACTTGAGCTAAGTGGCTCAATAGAGTTAGAAAAATTAGAGGATGCTGTATATAAGGTATTAAACGAGATTGAAGTTCTACGAACAAAGTTTGTGCTAGAAAATGATTCTCTATATGCCACTGTTACAAACCCAGTTAAAGATAAAATAGAAATAGAAAATGAGGGTTTGCTAGAGGTGGCGATCAAAAAAGCTCTGGAATATGCTTTAATACCTTTTTCCTTATCCGAGGGTGCTCTATATAGATGTAAACTGTATAGGATCGAAGAAGGTAAAAGTCTTTTGGCTTTTGGCGTACACAGAATTGTTTTTGATCACACTTCTGTCCGCTTATTTGTTGACAGGTTAGTTTCCTCATATAGGGGTGATAAGCCTAGTGTCAGTAGAAAGCTGTCATTTTACGACTTTGCTAAATGGCAAAGAAATCTACCAGATGAAACTATTGAGAACCTTTTCACTTTTTGGAAAAGAAGACTGTATAATAAAATAGAGCCCCTTCAGCTATTTAATGATTCTCCTAGGGTTGCAATCCATATATATGAACCAAAGAATGAAAGAGTAAAAATAAATGAAAAAATCTATGATGAGATAAAGAACTTCCTAAAAGTCCAGAATTATGGAGAAAGAGAATTCTTTCTTTCAGTATACATATTATTACTCGCAAACTACTGTCGACAAGAAAAAGTAATCTGTGGAGTTATATTTCAGAATAGAAACGTAAAGGGAACAGAAAGCCTTATTGGTCCGGTTTCTAATCTGCTTCCTATTAACACTAGGATTAATGCAGAGGAAAGTTTTTCCAAATTTGTTCAAAGAGTATCGGGCTTTCTAAAAAATGCAACAAAGTATCAGGATCTGCCATTTGAACAACTGGTTCGGAGACTGAATCTAGAGAAAGACATGAGCAGGACGGCTTTGTTCGATGTCTTGTTTAGATACATCGAAAAACCCATAAGAAGTGATATAGATGAAAACCTTACACTTCAGTATCATGAAACTAACCTAGGTTATGGAAAGTATGATCTCAATCTGCTAGTGTTAGAAGATGAAGAAAATAGCCTGTTTACATTAGATTTATGTTATAACGCATTATACTATAGTCATGGCTTGGCATCACAATTCGTAAATCACATACTAACCCTTGTAAGGAACATTGTCAGCACATCAGATTTGCTAATAAGGGAATATGAATATGTAACAGATAATGAGAAGGATACTATTCTTAATGTATGGAATAATAGAAATGTAAAATACCCTAAAAACACAAATATTCTTGATCTTTTTGATCATTCTGTCAAACTATATTCTAATAAAATAGCTATATCCTTTTCTGACAAATCCCTAACATACAGAGAATTAGATGAGCTATCTGAAAGACTAAGTGGGATTATTGCCAGTCATAAATCAGATCATCCACTCATTGGTATAGTAGGTGTCCGGTCAGTAGAAATGGTTATAGGTATATTGGCAATCTTGAAGGCTGGAAAAGGATACGTTCCTATAGACGCTAAGCTTCCCCTTGAAAGGTTACAATATATATTAAATGACAGTAAAGTCGATCTTGTTCTTACGCATTTGTCGGAAGGTGAGCTTAACATTGAAACCGATGCTACGCTAATAGATATCGATATAGTATCGCTTGATAGTTCATTGAGAATTTGCCTTAATAGACCTAAGGATAATGACGTAGCTTATGTGATTTATACATCCGGAACAACTGGTAAGCCTAAAGGAGTAGTTGTAAGGCATGAACAGGTAGTTCGCTTGTTTGTGAACGAAAAGTCCCAGTTCGACTTTACGGAAAATGATGTTTGGTCCTTATTCTTTAATTTTGCTTTCGACGTTTCTGTATGGGAGATTTGGGGTGCATTATTGTTTGGTGGTGAGATAGTTATAATCCCTGATGAAGCTCAACTCAGTAGGGATACATTCGTTGATATACTTGAATCTGAGCAAATTACGGTCCTAAGTCAAACTCCTACCATTTTCTACGGACTCTCTGACACAATCTTAAATAGAAGCGACCTGGAACTTTCCGTTAGGATGGTAATTTTTTGCGGGGAAGAACTTAAGCCGGCAAGACTTGAAGAATGGAAAGGCAGATATCCTGAGATCAAACTAATCAATATGTACGGAATTACAGAGACTACCGTACATAATAGTTATAAAGAAATACGATCGGTAGATATTAGAGCTGCTATCTCTAATATAGGAGTTCCCTTACCTACTGTTACATTATACCTGTTTGATAAAAATAAAAAGCTTATTCCCCAAGGTTTGATAGGAGAATTGTATGTAGGAGGTAGCGGTTTAGCTAAAGGGTATTGGAATAAACCGGAACTTACTAATAGTAGGTTTATCAATAATCCATATGTAGTAAGCGAACGCATATATAGAACTGGAGATCTTGGAAGATGGCTGCCAAATGGTGAAATAGAATTCATTGGTAGGATAGACAATCAGGTACAGATAAGAGGCTTTAGAATTGAATTAAATGAAGTTTTTATTGCACTAAATAAACTTGAATTTGTGAAGGATACTTATGTTTGTGTAAAAGGTGAGGATGAAGATAAGATGTTATATGCCTATATTATAACTAATAAATTGGTTAGTGCTGAGGAGGTCAAAGTATATTTGTCTGGTATTCTACCAAAGTATATGGTACCCAATTTTGTGATCCAGCTAGATGCATTTCCGAGAACTCTCAATGGAAAACTGGATGAAAATTCTTTGCCTACAGAGAACAATTATTTACAGGATGGTTTCACTAAACCTGAGAACCAAACAGAGGAGGAGCTTCAGAAATTATTTTGTGGTGTATTAAAAGTTGATAGAAATGCTATTAGCACTACAAAAAGCTTTTTCGATTATGGAGGCCATTCGTTAAAAGCCTCCGTATTAATAAATAAAATTAAGGATAAGTTTGGTGTAAAGCTGCCTATTTCAGCAATATTCGATTGTCCTGAAATAAAAAGCCTTAGTTTAAAAATTAAAGCTTCAACTAAAGCCGAATTCACATTTGCACCTGCTGAAAATAAAGCTTATTATTCCTTATCCCCCTCCCAAAAAAGGATATACATCATTCAAAACATGGATGAGGATGCTTTACTGTATAATATAACCACAATTTATAAATTAGAAGATGTAAATCTTGATAAAGTGGCTGATGCCCTGAACAGGTTGGTGGCACGTCATGAATCTTTACGTACTTCCTTTGAGATAAGAAATAATGGTCCAGTTCAGATAATTCATGATAAGGTCAAAATTAGCTTAGAGATATTGTCTAGTTTCTCTTCAAACGTTAAGCAGGAAATAATCAACTGGATAAGGCCATTTGACCTCACTTCTGCTCCGCTAATGAGAGCTGCTGTGCTTAGCACAGATGAAGGGAAGCAGTATTTGATTTTCAATATTCACCATATTGTAACTGATGGTATATCGAATGCTATATTTCTAAGAGACTTTATTAGTTTTTATACTGGAAACGAATTGCCGGAAATTAGCCTACAGTATAAAGATTTCTCGGAATGGCAGAATAGTGAAACCTTTAATTCTAAGTTAAAAGGAAGCAAGAATTTCTGGCTTCAAAAATTCAAAGGTGAAATACCTTCTATCAATCTACCTCTTGATTTTAAAAGAGCTGCTGTCAAAACATTCGAGGGGGACTACCAAAGCTTTATTATAGACAGTGCCACTTCATGTAGAATAAAGAAGCTATGTGAACGAATTAAAATCACTCCCTATAATCTGCTGCTTAGTGCTTACTACATTTTGCTTCGTAAAATTACCGGTCAGGAGGATATAGTAGTCGGTTCGCCTACCTCTGGAAGAAATTTAAATGGTCTAGAAAATACCACCGGGGTATTCATCAATGTAGTTGCACATCGTAATTTCCCCGTTGGAGATAAATCTGTTAAAGATTTTCTGCAAGAAGTGCATAGGAATACTCTGAAAATGTTTGAGCACGAAGACTATCAGTTTGAGGCACTTGTAGAAAATATTATTAAGGTCCGTGACACCAGCCGCAATCCTCTATTTGATGTGATGTTTGATTATCACAATGAGGAAAATCAGGATAGTGAAATAAATGTTGCAGGCTTTGACCTGGCTATCGATGAAATTGGCTTAACCAAGCCTACGGCTATGTTCGATCTCAACTTACACGTATACGAGAGGGTTGATACTTTCAAATGTGATTTGGACTTTGCTGTTCAACTCTTCAAGCCAGAGTCTATAGAAAAAATGATAGGAATGCTTCAGAATATCATTCGTGGTATCGCAGAGCATTCTGAGCAGTCTATTGCTAGCCTGGAAGTGCTTCCATTTGAAGTAAGGGAAAAGGTATTATTCGATTTTAATAATACTAATTTACCTTTTGATGAGTCTCTACTAATACATCAGGGATTCGAGCAGATAGTCAAAAGTCGCCCTGATGCAATTGCAATAGAATATAAAGAAGGTTCTATTTCTTATAGATGTCTTAATGAGCTTGCTAATAAAATAGCCAATGCTCTAATAGATAGAGGGCTTGGTATGGAGGACTATGTCGCCATTACGATGGATCGCACTGTAGAGATGGTTGCAGCAGTAATAGGTGTGCTAAAAGCTGGGGGGGCCTATGTTCCAATAGAGCCATATTTGCCTGAAAACCGGATAGATACATTAATATCCATGCTGAATATCTGCTACCTGATCACAACGCCGAGTCAGGTAGATAAAGTGTCAGGTATTGCCGCGAAAGTTAGCTTAGATAAAGAAATAATTTGTGTTAGTCTTCAAAATGCACTTATTAATACTGAAGCGCATTCTCTGAATATAAATAAGGTAACCCCTGATAGTAGTTATAGCGGCTCTAATGTCGCTTTATGCCATAATTCAGAACACTTTGCTTATGTAATCTTTACGTCGGGGTCTACCGGTATTCCTAAGGGAGTCATTGTTAAGCATAAGCCAGTTATAAATGTTATAACCTGGGTTAACAGGGAGCTGAGAGTTACCTCCGAAGATAAATTGTTATTTATTACTTCTCTAGGTTTCGATCTGTCAGTCTATGATATTTTTGGCGTGTTGGCTGCTGGGGCTACAATCAGGTTGGCAACCAGAAATGAGTTAGAGGATGCTGAAACGCTTCTTAAAATCATTGTTGACGAGAAGATTAGTATTTGGGACTCTGCACCTGCGGCTATTCAGTTACTACTTCCCGTATTGGACAGAGTAGATACTACCGAGGCAGCATTGAGACTTATAATGCTTAGTGGTGACTGGATACCAGTTAGTCTACCTGATATTCTCAGAGAGAAATTTACATCCTGCGAAATAGTAAGTTTAGGCGGAGCGACTGAAGCTACTATATGGTCCAATTATTTCCGCATTCGTAAAGTACCTGATCAGTGGATTAGTATACCTTATGGCAAGCCGATTCAAAACGCCAAATATTACATTCTCGATACCTATCTTAAGCCATGTCCTATTGGTATCTCAGGCGATTTATACATCGGGGGTAGTGTATTGGCTTCAGGATATGTAGGAGATGAAGAGCTCACATCTAAAAAATTTATTGACAACCCTTATGTTCTCGGAGAAAAAATATACATGACTGGAGATACTGCCCGTTGGTTTGAGGATGGGAACATAGAGTTCTTGGGTAGAAAAGATTCTCAGGTTAAGATTAGAGGGCACAGGATAGAACTGGGTGAAATTGCAAGTTGCTTCAGAAAATGCACAGGTCTAGCAGAAATCCTAGTAACCCCAGTGCAACTAAGTGAGAATATTACCGACAAACAGTTGTGTGTGTACTATGTCGCTAAGAAGGAGATCAAAAAGGAAATTCTGAAAGCGAAGTTAGCTAATGATCTTCCTGTTTATATGATTCCGGTATTCTATGTAAGAGTAGATAAGTTTCCGATAAATCAAAATGGAAAGATAGATAGGAAAAATCTTCCGATTCCTATACTACAGTTGGAAAGAACCGGAGAAAAAGTACAACTTGATGAGGTCGATGAAAAGATCGTTCAAATATGTGCCGATACTCTTGGGTTACTAGCCAGTGATATAGATATCCGCGATAACTTTTTTGATTTGGGTGGTCATTCCCTCACCAGTACTTCTTTAATCAATAAGGTTAGGGAAGAGTTCGGCGTCAAAATTCCATTGGTAGAACTGTTCAGACAGGACAACTTAAAGGAACTGGCAGATAGTGTCAGGAATTTTAAGGATACAGAAGCAAATAATATCCTGTCGGTTTCCGGTAAAGAATATTACAACCTTTCTTCTTCCCAAAAGAGGATGCTGATTCTCCACGAGCTGGATGCAGAAGTTATAGCCCATAGTTTCAATATACCAATCATATTAGAAGTAGGTAATAAGCTCAATACTGAAAAGGTTCAAAATGTATTCAAAGAACTAATCGAAAGGCATGAATCATTAAGAACTTCATTCCATATCATTGAAAACAAACCAGTGCAGAAAATTCATGAGATTTTGCCTTTCGAGCTTGATAAAATAATTATTTCATCTAGAAAGGACATACCTAGTATAGCAAAGGAATTTGTCCGTCCATTTGATCTACAAAATCCACCATTATTGAGGGTAGGCATAGTATACTTTTCCAGTCAGCCTGTAGCTATGATTATAGATATGCATCATATTATTTCAGATGGTGTTTCCCAGCAGATTCTTATGAAGGAATTCATGCAGCTGTATTCAGATGAGTCATTACCTGAGGTCAAACTTCAGTATAAGGATTTTGCGGAGTGGCAGATAGTTCAGAAAAGTAAAGAAAGCTATCAGAAGCAAAAGAAGTTTTGGATAGATCAGTTTAGCGACGATCCTCAGTACTTAAAATTACCTACGGATTTTTATCGTGAAAATAGTAGAAGTTATGTAGGAAAGACTCTGAATTTTGTAATACCTGCTTATCAGACTGTAAGATTGCACCAAGTAGCTAGGGAGGTCAATGGAACGCTCTTTACTACCCTTCTTGGTTTGATCAACATTCTGCTGGCAAAGTTGTCCGCCCAGCGGGATATAACGGTAGGAACGGTCACTTCGGGTAGAAATCACGAAGACGTTGAAAATATAGTCGGCTTATTTCTGAATACGCTGGCGTTGAGAAACTTCCCTGAGCTTCACAAAATAGTTTCTTCTTTCCTCAGGGAAGTAAGTGAGAGTTCTGTTGAAGCATTTGATAATCAGGACTATCAATACGAGGACTTAGTTAATAATCTGAATATTGACAGAAACAATACACAGAATCCACTTTTTAATGTAGTATTTCTCCTACAGAATATGGAGTCAAACACATTTAGTCTTCCCGGACTTCAGATGAAAAAAATAGGGTATGACTACGATGTGTCAAAAATGGATCTGACCTTTATATGTACAGAAAAAAACCATGAACTACACTTTGATCTGGAATATAGCACCACTTTATTTAAAGATGAGAGTATCTTTCGGTTTATACAGTACTTCAATAGAATTATAGATCAGGTTTGCGATTCTTCTAAAATAAAAATCAGTGAAATTGATATAATTAGTGAAGAAGAGAGGAATGTTATTCTTCAGAAGTTTAATGACACCAAAAAAACTGTTGATAGGGATGCTCTTTATCATCAGTTATTCGAGAAGCAGGTAGAGAAATCTCCCGAGGCAATTGCTGCTATCCACAATGGGCAAAAAATAAATTACCGTGACCTGAATATTATTTCTAACCAGATAGCTAGGTGCTTAGTGGATAAAGGCGCTGGTCCTGATGAAATAGTTGGCTTGTGTTTCGACCGTAGTATAGAACTATTGGCAGGGATTATGGCCGTTCTAAAGACAGGAGCTAGCTATATAGCAATTGATGACGAATATCCTTACAAAAGGATGTTGGATATAGTTAAACAAAGTCAATGTGAAATTGCGATTGTTCATAAGGCTTTGGAAGATGACTATAATAAAATGGCTCAGGATATTCCTAGCTTGAAATATGTATTGGTGGGAAGCGATATTGATAGTTTCAAAAGCCAACTAGAAAACTTCTCTGGAGAAAATCTTGGTATAAGTTTTAGTTCGGATACTATTGCCTATCTAATTTATACTTCAGGGACCACAGGAGTACCCAAAGGTATAATGGTACATCAGTTGGGTATGCTCAACCATATGTATGCTTTAAATTCCATATTAGGAATACATTCCCGGGATGTTATGGCTCAAACTGCTTCCTGTAGTTCTGATATCTTTGTAGTGCAGTTACTACTAACACTAATTTCAGGTGGTGCTGTTAGCATTATTGACAAAGAGATAGTATTAGATCCAAGAAAGCTCTTTATTAAGATCAATGAAGATCAGGTTTCAATAATGGAAATAGTTCCTTCGCTTCTTACAGCGTTTCTAGATACTATTGAGAAGCTTAATGATCGCAGTTTTACCTCCTTTAGAGCCCTGTTATCGATGGGAGAGTCAATAAAACCTATGACAGCTCAAAAGTGGTATGATCTTTATCCTTATATTGATTTGTATAACGCATATGGTCCTGCAGAAACTTCCGACGACGTATCCATATACAAGATCGACCCTGAAAAAGTCAAGACCAGCAAACAGGTTTCAATAGGATATCCTCTGGACAACACTCACGTGTACATAATGGATGAATATCTGAATCTTTGTCCTATCGGGGTTCTAGGTGAAATATGTATATCTGGTATAGCAGTAGGAAAGGGTTATTGGAAAGACGAAAAGAGAACTAAAAAGGTATTTGTAGAAAATCCTATGAACAGATACATAGAGGATAGGGACTATGAGGTTCTATATAAAACCGGGGACTTAGGATATTATCAGAAGGATGGAGGCCTTATCTTTGAAAACAGGAAGGATCACATGGTTAAGATACGAGGTTTTCGTGTTGAGCTTGGAGATATTGAGAATGCACTGCTCAATATTGATGAAATCAGGGCGGTGGCGGTTATTGACAATCAGTATGAGAGTGGTACAAAATATTTGTGTGCGTATTATGTAACTAATACAAATATTTCAATTTCTTCAATAAAGCAGCATCTCCTTTCTGTCCTTCCGAACTACATGGTCCCATCCTATTTCATAGAAATGACCAGGCTGCCGGTCACGCAGAATGACAAGATCGATAGAAAAGCGCTACCTGTGCCTAATGCTGCAGGTGATAAATCCGAGACTTTACAAAAACCTAAGACTGAAGTCGAAAAGATTCTTGAACCTCTTTGGCAGGCTGTGTTGGGGGTAGATAAGATCGGTACTGAACAAGGCTTCTTTGATTTTGGTGGCGACTCTATTAAAGCGATCAACTTACAGGGAAAAATGCTTTCCGAAGGACTAGACGTAGATATAAAGGATATATATCGGTTCTCTACAATCAAAGACC
>CAKZYJ010000407.1 GCA_937884755.1 uncultured Flammeovirgaceae bacterium | reverse complement strand
TATGGGCTACGGCGACGCAGGTTGCTACGGAGCTACTGACATTAAGACCCCCAATATTGATCAGATCGCCCAAAATGGCATTAAGTTTACCGAATTCTACTCAGTTTCGCCGGTATGCAGTCCGTCTCGCTACGGACTGATGACCGGCCGCTATCCCGCTCGCGATGGCATTCACGGAGTGTTCTTTCCCGAAAGCTGGACCGGTATGGATACCGCTGAAGTTACGATGGCCGATATGCTAAAGGAAGTTGGTTACGCTACCGGAGTGGTGGGCAAGTGGCATTTGGGACACCGGCGAGAATACTTGCCGCTGCAACGCGGCTTCGATTACTACTTCGGCATTCCGTACAGCAACGATATGGAGGCAGTGGTGTTTCTGGAAGGAAACTAATTCACAGAAGAGGATGTAGATCAGCACTACACCACCAAAACCTACACTGAGAAAGCGGTACAGTTTATTGAAGACCATCAGGATGAACCCTTCTTCCTGTATATCCCCCATTCTATGCCACACGTTCCGCTGTACGTCTCCGAGCAGTTTGAGGGGGTTTCCGAGCGGGGTTTATACGGCGATGTGATTCAGGAGCTAGACTGGAGCGTGGGGCAAGTGCTGCACAAACTAAAAGATGTAGGAGTGGAAGAAAACACCATTGTGGTCGTATCCAGCGATAATGGCCCCTGGCTCACCATGATTGACCACGGCGGTTCCGCCGGCCCACTGCGTTGCGGAAAACAGACTACCTTTGAGGGCGGGATGCGCGTACCCTGCGTGATGCAGTGGAAAGCACAGGTTGAAGGGGGACAAACCGTTGACGGTATGCACAATATGATGGACTGGTTTCCAACCTTCGCCGCTATCACTGGAGGTACGCTTCCGCAGGATCGCCCCATTGACGGGGTGAATATTGCGCCGGTGCTGCGGGAAGGAAAAGAACGGTCAGGCGATCAGTTTATGTACTACTCCCACCGTACCCGTGATGTAGCGGCTTACCGGAAGGGCGACTGGAAACTCAAACTGCCCATGGAAAAACCCTACAACGGACGTTACACCTACGCCGGTGAAGCTCCGCACGGCATGCTATTATTCAATCTGAAGGAAGACCCCGGCGAGCAGCATAACCTGGCCGATGAGCACCCCGACATGGTAGCGCAGATGCAGCAGGAAATAAAACAGTTCAAAGAGGAGTTGGGTGAAACCCGCGAAACCCATCGCTTTAAACCTCCGGCGGATAAGAGCCATAACGAATATCTTAAAGAGAAATACGGTAGCAGCCAATGATCACCCGTTTAGTTTACTTCCTATTCGCTGTCAGTTTACTCGCCTGCCAGTCTTCGCCTTCCGTTGAGCAAGACAATCGCCCCAACATCGTCATCATCATGGCCGATGATATGGGCTACACTGATCTGGGTTGTTTTGGCTCGGAGATCAAAACTCCCAATATCGACCGATTAGCCGACAATGGGTTAATCATGACCCAGTTTTATAACACCGGTCGTTGCTGCCCTACCCGAGCATCTTTGCTCACGGGATTGTATCAGCATCAGGCGGGGATTGGTCATATGGTCGGAGATATGGGACGTCCCGCTTACCAGGGCTATCTCAACCAGCAGTGCGTTACTATTGCGGAAGTACTCAAAGAATCAGGTTACGCTACCATGATGACCGGTAAGTGGCACGTGGGTAGCCGACGGGAACATTGGCCGCTGAGGCGCGGATTCGATCGGTACTACGGAATTCCACAGGGTGGAGGGATGTACTATTATCCGTTTAACAACCGTGTTGGCCGATTTGTAGTGCTGGACAGTACGCAAGTGGAGTTAGATAGTGCTAACTTTTACTCAACGGTTGCCTTTAATGAATATGCCGTAAATTTTCTAGAAGAACAACGCAATTCTCCTAACCCACTCTTTTTATATGTGGCCCACATTGCCCCTCACTTCCCGCTACATGCACCTGACTCAACTATTGCCAAATACCGGGGAAAGTACCGAGCGGGTTTTGAGAAAATCCGGCAAGATCGTTATCAGCGGGCTCAGGAGTTAGGTATCATTCCTGAAGGTTTGGCAATGTCGCAACCCGATAGCCTGGTATGGGCGTGGGATAATCTAACCTCAGCGCAGCAGGATACAATGGATCTGAAGATGGCCATTTACGCCGCTCAGGTTGATATTATGGATCAGGGCATTGGTGATATTATTGACAAGCTGGAAGATATGGGCGAGTTAGATAATACCGTTGTAATGTTTCTTTCCGATAATGGCGCCACTCGTGAGTATATTGATCGGAACCCTAGCCCAGCCGATACGGCAGCCATTGGCACACGCTTTAGCTGGGCTTCCTACACTGCTTCCTGGGCTAATGTCAGCAACGTACCCTTCCGGCTGTACAAAAGCTGGGTGCACGAGGGAGGGATTGCCACCCCGTTCATCGTTCATTTTCCTCAACAGATCAAACAGCGCCGTATTGACCGGCAGGTAGGCCACGTCATTGACCTGATGGCTACTTGCGCCGATCTGGCCCAAACCAAATACCCTCAGCAGTATCAAGATAGGCAAATTAAACCTACTGAAGGAATTAGCTTGATTCCGGTTATCCAAGGTAAATCGCTTGAGCGTAATCAGCCACTATTCTGGGAACATATAGGCAATCGCGCAATCCGGGATGGTGACTGGAAGCTAGTTGCTCCTGGCCCACCCAAAGACTGGGAGCTATACAACATGGCCGAAGACCGTTCCGAAACCCAAAACTTAGCTGGGCAATACCCCGAACGGGTAGAAGAACTCACCCAAAAATGGCAAAACTGGGCCGACCGGGTAGGGGTAGTTCCCTGGGATGAATTGACCAATCATTAGGGAAGTAGTGTTATGGTGTTTTAGTCTTATAGTGCTAATGTGTTATGGTACATTGTGTTTATTTGCTCAAGTGTTTAAGGTATTGATTTGCATGAACACACGAACACCCTAAGACTTTATCGCGCTAACACCATAATACACCTTCCTTTTCTGACAATCTGTCATGGTGTAACCACTTGGCATACCCATTGATGTTAGTGTAGTAGCTAATAGAAACACCAACTTTATAACAATAGATATTTACAATATGGGAAAAGTAATAGGAATAGACTTAGGAACTACTAACTCCTGTGTGGCGGTGATGGAAGGTAACGAGCCGGTCGTCATCCCTAACAGTGAGGGTGGTCGTACTACCCCCTCTATCGTAGCTTTTTTGGATAATGGCAACGGAGAGCGTAAGGTAGGTAGCCCCGCTAAACGACAAGCGATAACCAATCCGCAGAACACCATTAGTTCGGTGAAGCGGTTTATGGGTAAGAAGCACTCAGAAGTCTCCGAGGAAATGAAGAACATTTCTTACCAGATAGAAAAAGGAAATAACGACACCGTACGAGTAAAGATCGGTGATCGACTATATACACCTCAGGAGCTTTCGGCCATGATTCTGCAAAAGATGAAATCAACTGCCGAAGATTATCTGGGAACCACTATTGCCGAGGCAGTCGTAACGGTACCGGCTTATTTTAATGACGCCGAGCGTCAGGCAACAAAGGAAGCCGGGCAAATTGCTGGTTTGGAAGTAAAACGAATTATTAACGAGCCTACCGCCGCCGCACTAGCCTACGGTTTGGATAAGAAGAATCAGGACATGACCATTGTGGTGTATGACCTAGGAGGAGGAACGTTTGACGTTTCGGTACTGGAATTAGGCGATGGAGTATTTGAAGTAAAGTCAACCAACGGTGATGTTCACCTGGGTGGTGACGATTTTGATGCTCGTATTATCAACTGGCTGGCCGACGAGTTTGAGAAAGAAAATGGTATTGATCTTCGCAAAGATCCAATGGCACTACAGCGCTTAAAAGAAGCAGCTGAGAAAGCTAAGATTGAGTTATCTAGCGCTACTAGCACCGAGATTAACCTGCCGTACATTATGCCAGTAGACGGTATTCCGAAGCACTTGGTACGTACCCTTTCTCGCTCTAAGTTTGAGCAGTTGGTGGACGATTTAGTACAGCGAACGTTAGAGCCTTGTAAGCAAGCTTTGAAGGATGCTGGCATCTCTGCTTCCGAAATTAATGAAGTAATTCTGGTAGGTGGTTCTACTCGTATTCCAAAGATTCAGGAAGAAGTAGAGAATTTCTTTGGCAAGAAGCCCTCAAAAGGAGTGAATCCCGACGAGGTCGTAGCCATTGGAGCAGCTATCCAAGGTGGAGTATTCAGCGGTGACGTGAAAGACGTACTGTTACTGGACGTAACTCCGCTATCATTGGGTATTGAAACCATGGGTGGTGTATTTACTAAACTCATTGAATCTAATACCACGATTCCTACCAAGAAGTCCGAAACGTTCTCAACGGCATCGGATAATCAGCCTTCGGTAGAGATTCACGTACTGCAAGGTGAGCGCCCTATGGCCAAAGATAACCGGACTATCGGACGTTTCCACTTAGATGGAATTCCACCGGCACCCCGCGGAGTACCACAAATTGAAGTGACCTTCGATATTGATGCCAACGGTATCATGAACGTATCAGCCAAAGATAAAGGCACCGGTAAAGAGCAGAAAATTCGTATTGAGGCTTCATCCGGGCTTACTGATGAGGAAATTGAAAAGATGCGTAAGGAGGCCGAGGCCAACGCCGAGTCGGACAAGCAGGAGCGCGAGAAGATTGAGAAGATCAACGCGGCGGACTCGCTGATTTTCCAAACCGAAAAGCAGTTGAACGAATACGGCGACAAATTATCCGAAGGAAACAAGAAGCCTATTGAGGACGCGCTAGCTGAGTTGAAGACCGCTCATCAGTCTCAGGATGTAAGTGGTATTGACGCCGCTATGGAGAAATTGAACGCTGCCTGGCAAAACGCTTCTCAGGAAATGTATCAGGCCGCCGGTGCTGATGCTACTGCCGGAGCAGGCGCTTCTGGCGATGACCCGAACGCCACTGCCGACAACGGAGCTGAAGGTGCCGCTGACGCTGATGTTTCCGATGTAGAATACGAAGAAGTGGATGACAAAGACAAACAGTAATTTGCCCTCCCTTTTTCTAAATTAATATGTTAAAAGCCCCGTTACGGGGCTTTTTTTTGCAAGCAACTCAGCTAGCTTTTTTTCGTACTAATTTTAGTTTTCTTACTTCAGGCTGGTCTACACTAGATAAGTGTAAATTGAGGAGAGTTAGATTTCTAAATTTAATACAAAATTATAATTCCAATTATAATATATTATCCCAGCTTATAATCGTTCATTGAAAAATCATTTAGTTTTTTTAGTTTTTCTAACCATGTAATGAATTGGCGAAATTGTTCAAAAATAATTCATTTATAATTCTATATATTTATGGTGTCGCCCTTAGCAAATCAATCGTAATGTAGATTGAAATATATAAAGAATAAACTTAGCTGAATTGTACAGCAAACATTACAAAAGCGCTTTCAGACCATTGAGCTGCAATTACGGTTGACCCGGAAAAACAAGGCGATAGTTGCTCCAGAAATACTCAAGTAAGGTTAATTATTATTTTCACAATAACAGACTACCAACTACAGTACTATTATGCACATTTATCATTTTTCTAACATGGGAATAATATATTTCTTGCCACCTAATCAGTTAATTAGGCGTTAGTGAGGTTAAATTAGTAATCTGCTAAGTGAGTCATGGAGTTATTAGTATCAATTTTTGGAAGCGTGCTCAGCGGTGAAGGGGCTTTTCCCCATGTTCATCGCTATTTTTCGCAGCCTGACATATTGTGGCTGCACGCACTGTCAGACGGAATAACCGGTTTATCTTATTTCCTCATCCCGTTTGCTATACTTGTATTTATTCGTCAGCGTCAGGATATCAACGTAGCTAAGCCGCTATTCTGGCTATTTATGGCATTTATAGTCTCTTGCGGAGTTACCCATTTTATGGAGATCTATACTATTTGGTATCCGGCTTATCGGGTATCTGGCTGGCTTAAAGCGGTGAATGCTGTTATTTCACTGGCTACTGCTATAGCTGTCTGGCCGCTTATACCTAAATTGCTAAGAATTCCCTCGACGACAAGCTTAAAGAAGGTAAATGCCAAGCTACAGCAAGAGATAGAAAAGCGTATTCGAATTGAACGGGAGCTTCAACTGCATAAAGACGACCTAGAAGCGCGGGTAGCTAACCGCACTCAGGATCTAGAGGATGCTTTATTACAGATTAAGCACGAAGCCCGCGATCGACAAAAGATTGAAGAACAACTTAGCTATCAGGCTTCACTACTTGATCAATTAGATAGTAGTATCATTGCCACTGATAACGAGCGACATATCGTATACTGGAATAAGTATGCTGAGGGGCTGTTTGGTTGGACGTCTGAAGAAGCGTTGGGTAAAAAAGTATCCGATTTATTATTGCATGAGAATGAACTAGCTAAACATGAGCAGCGCTACCAGAAATTGGTTAACAATGAACACTGGGAAGGCGAAATAAAAATGCGGCATCGTGATCGACGATCAATCCCGATTCACATCAATGCTGCTCGGCTCACTAACGAGCAGGGTGAGGGAATTGGCTACTCACTAGTATGCTTCGACATGACTGATCAGGTACGAGCAGAAAGGAGACTACGAAGAGATAAAGAAAAAGCGGAGCGGGCAGCTCTAGCAAAACAAGACTTCCTGTCTACTATGAGCCACGAGATTCGCACCCCCCTCAATGTGGTTATTGGTATGACTCGTCTGTTAATGGATGAAAACCCTAAAAGTTCGCAGATAGATTATCTCAAAAGTCTTCAGTTTTCGGCTAATCACCTGTTGGTAATCATCAATGATATACTGGATTTTTCTAAAATTGAATCAGGAAAAATTAAGCTAGAGAAGATTAGCTTCAGCTCCCGAGGAGTAGCTGAGGGGATTGCCAACGCTTTTAAATTCCGGGCAGAAGAGAAAAACATCAGCTTGCGGGTTGAGTGGGATAAAGACATTCCGGAGCGTTTACTGGGCGATGAGGTTCGCTTTACTCAGATTCTGAATAACTTAGTGGGTAATGCTATCAAATTCACCGAACAGGGGTTTGTATCTATTCACGCCAAGTTGCTCAATAAGCGGGATGATAAGTACGAAATTAGATTTGAGGTACGAGACACCGGTATCGGTATTCCGAAAGATCGGTTAAAGACAATCTTTAATGGATACACTCAGGCTTCGGCTGATACTACTCGAAGGTTCGGAGGCACCGGCCTAGGACTCACAATTTGCAAGCGCCTGATTGAAATCCAGAAAGGTAAACTGCACGTACGAAGTGCCAAGGGGCTTGGTAGTACCTTCAGTTTCACCCTTACTTACGATCACGATAGCAATGCATCAGGTCAGCCTCCTGTGCCAAAACCTGTTATTGATACCAGCAAACTGAAAGGTGTGAACCTACTGTTGGTAGAAGACAATCCTTCTAACCGTATGGTAGCCACTAGTTTCTTAGAAAAAGTTGGCATTAGAGTATCTACCGCCGAGCACGGGGAACAAGCCGTGGAAAAGGTTCAGCAGAAAAACTACGATATTGTGCTAATGGATCTGCAGATGCCGATTATGGACGGCTGCGATGCAACTTCTGCTATTCGGGATTTAGGGGGTAGCTACAAGAACATTCCAATAATTGCACTTACTGCTGATGTGGTACAGGGAGTAAAAGACCGCGTTTTTGAGTGCGGCATGAATGACTATCTGTCTAAACCATTTAATCCAGATGAGTTACATTATAAAATAGCACTAAACCTGAATCTGGTGGAACCTCAAGAGGGTGAAATGCAGGAGAGTGAGGATGATATCATGCAGCTTCATCGTTTGATTGACCAGTATAACGACGATGTGAAGTTTGTGACCAACTTACTGACCTCGCTGCGGAAGAGTTTCCAGTTGCTGACGGAACAAGTAGCTAATTCGGCTGATCAGAAGGATGTATACGAACTACGTCGGCTTACGCATAAACTATTACCATCAATTAAAATGGTGGGTAATCACAGCTTACAGGAACAGCTAGGTGGGCTGAAAGAGGCCCTTGATAATGATACTGCAGATGAAGTAGAAATTGCTCAGTTTATCGAGAAAATTAGGGAGTCTACTACGCAATCCATTGAGTACATTGACGGGTTGTTCACCACTATTCAGGAGCATAAAGATCAGCTTACCTCCCCTTAGTTCTAGGTTCTGGGTTCGTGCTTTTGTGGGATTTTTGTAGATTAGCAAAAATCCCACAACTATGAACCGAACATTCCTTTACAGTATTATTTTTGTTTTTTTTATTGTCGCTTGCCAGTCGGGTGAAACCGGTGAGCAGTCCGAAGAAACAGAAGGCGCTGGTCTAGCGTATACCAACCCTCCCGCCGATGGCTTCAACGAAGCTGCTTCCGATGAAAAAGCGATGGCTATTGCCGATAGCGTAATGCAGGCGATGGGTGGCCGCCGAGCCTGGGATACTACTCAATACGTTACCTGGAATTTCTTCGGAGCGCGTAGCCTGCTGTGGGATAAGCAGTCGGGCGACGTACGCATTGAAGTACCCCGCGATTCGGCAATCTACCTTATCAACGTCAATTCCGATCAGGGAAAAGTAGCGATGGGCGGTGAAGAAATCACTAATGCCGACTCAGTGACAAAGTATGTAGAACGAGGCAAAAGTATCTGGATCAATGATAGCTATTGGCTGTTTATGCCCTTTAAGCTAAAGGATTCGGGAGTTACGCTGATCTACGCCGGTGAAGATACCATTCAGGGTGGCGATATGGCGGAGGTACTGGAGCTACGGTTTGAGAATGTAGGCAGGACTCCCCAAAACAAGTACCAGGTATATGTGGACCCTAACGATTATATGGTGAAGCAGTGGGCGTTTTACCCTACGGCAGAAATGGATACCCCTCGTTTTATTACCCCTTGGGCTGAGTACGAAAAGCACGGATCAATAATGTTAGGGGGCGATCGCGGCGAACGTGATATTACGGATATTGAAGTAATGGAGTCGGTTCCGGAAGGCACATTCTCCGATCTTGGGAGCTTTCAGTTGATAAAATCATCCTGAAAAACGACGTTCTGGTTCTCATCCAGTAAGCGGACGTAGTCTACTGACCCGGTTCCCCGGAATCGGTACCGCAGGCCGGCTACTTTTCCGGCATCCTGCTGGAGGATGGTTTGGAATACCAAGGAGTCGTTTCGATAGACCGAAAGTTGCTGTTGCACTACCTGTAACCGGATATGTTGCCACTCTGACAAATCACAGCCAAAAGCCGATAGGTCAGATGTTTGCCCGTCCAGATATTGCTCACTGGCAGCCAAGTAGATCTTCCCCACACAACCAGGTATTGACCAAGGAATAGCGATGCGCCCTTTGGCACAAAGAACAGATACCTGACTTTCCTGGCACACGGCTTCTCCTTGATTGTAATCACTTCTGATAGCAGTTTCCAACGTAAAGTTACCGGATGATAATTCACCAAAGTCCTGCACATTGTAGTACGACAGTCCGGGTACTGATTCTTCATTAAGAAAACCCAGTTGCTCCAATCGTTCAGGCGCAACGGTTAGTGTGCCGTTTTGCCGAATTGGCTCGTCCAGATAGTGCGGAATGGGTTCATTCGCTACTAGGGCTAGCCAACCATCGGAAGTAACATATACATCGTGCTCTTTTACGATCTGCTTCTCTACCAGCAGCTTAGCCCGAAAATAACCCGGATAATAATAGGTAGTGGTAAAAACCTGCTTGTCCTTATCTACCTCTTGGCGCAATCGCGAATCCCACGACTGTTGAATCTCAATCTGATCGTAAGGTAGCTCAGAAACATCGTAATGGAAGATCACGGTATTAGGCACTCCTTTGGCAACCGGTTCACTGGAAAATGTAATTTGCGAAGCATCTATCTCCAGCGGGCGATTCACCCAGCGGTTAAACCCCAGTACCACTAGCACTAGAATCGGAATGAGTAGTAAGATAGCTGCTTTTTTGTTGATGGTTGCCGATGCTACCTTTTGCTTGGGCTGCTCGCTGTCTGAGGTAGGGGTGACATAAGATTGGCTTCCTACAAAGTCGCGCCAATGTTCGTAGCCAGCAAACTGGGCTAAAGCATTCAAAGTGTTGGTGGTAGGTTGACTTTGGTAGTTGACCTTGCCCCACAGGCGCTTTAGGGTAGTGGCACTTAGCTTGGTTTGGGTTTTTTGCCAGATACGCTCACTAAGTTGCTCAAAATCTTGATGGGTCCACTCTTGGCTGTTACCCCAGGCTACCTCATTCTCGATGATTTGCTTGAGAAGTTCTATAGGGGTTGTTTCTTTATTAGTCGCCTCCATGATGCTTGGCTGTATCACGAAGATAACGACTTTTTACCTATTCTGTGATAAAGATGCGAGGCTTCCTTTTCCAATTAGTAGCATAGAGGTATATTTTACCTCTATGCTACTCAATGGGTAAATTAGGAATATCTACTGTGAACTAGTTACTAGCCTGTCCGGCACTAGCTACGTCGAAAGAAAGTTTGGTATCCGCCCACATGAAGGTTACCTCACCAGATTCGGCAATATCAAATGTCAGCTTCTCAGTCATGGACGAAGACTTCTCAGGACTTACCTGTACTCGAAGAGCATCCTGGGATTCATCGTAGTCATAGGCCCCCCACTGTTCGGCAGTCTTGTTAAAAATGACGGTCCAGTCTTCGTTTTCCTGAGGGATCGTGAATAAGGCATATTTCCCTTTAGGTAAAGCTTGTCCTTCAATAGTTACGTCGCTACTCACCTCAAAGGTAGTGGCTTCGTTGGCTCCGGTACGCCATACTTTTCCGTAGGGTTCTAACTCGCCGAATATTTTGCGCCCTTTTACCGAAGGTTGGCTGTAATCAATAGTAACGGTTGTGCCGTCTACGGTTGCTTCCGCTTGAGCGGGAGGGCTAGGTCGGCTGGCTTTATCACTCTGAGCGCATGCTCCTAGGGTAGTAACCGCCGCAATAAATAAAGTGAAAATAGATTGTGTGAGATGGTTCATAATTAAAAAGTTTAGTGATGTAAAACAATAGTAAAGTAACGTAGCCCACTAGAAAACAGTTGTTCATACTTGTTCAAGTTGGTGCAACTTGCTTGAGATTTTACCCTTGAGCCACTTAGCTCAGTTTTTATACCTCTTGTAGATTTTAAAGATCAGACTGAATACGAACAAGCTCTCTATAGTCCTGTAGTAACTTGTACCGCTTTGCACTAACTTGAACAAGCCAACTCGTAGCCTTTTGCCGCCTTGATTCGTGTAGTCAACCGAATCTTTCACTTACCTCAATTTAACAGTATGAAAATTATTGCATTATTAAATCTATTCATTTTTTCGGCAACCTTAGCTTGGTCACAGACTGCCCAAACCGTACCCTTTTCTTCTGACCGTTGGGAATTTTCGGGTGAGCATACGTTGGAAGAATATAAAGGGCAGTCTGCCGTACGCTTGAGTAGTAGCGGAGCCTACCTTCCCGATGTATCGCTTAAAAACGGAATTATTGAGTATGATGTAGCTTTTACCAGCGACCGAGGCTTTGTAGGAGCTATGTTCCGGATGCAGGATCGGAATAATTACGAAGAGTATTACATGCGAGCCCACCAATCGGGTAACCCCGACGCCATGCAGTACACCCCGGTTTACAACGGCATGGCTGGATGGCAATTATATTACGGAGAAGGCTACGGCATTCCTCATTTCTATCGTTTCCAGGAATGGATGCATGTGAAACTGGTTATTGCCGATAGTCAGATGGAAGTATATATTGATAATATGAATGTGCCAGTTCTTCACGCCTTTGAGCTAAAGCGAGAACCCGCTGCTGGGTTTGTGGGGATTTATACCTTTATCAAAGATGCATACTTTGCTAACTTCACGTATCAGTCGGTGGAAAATCCTGCTATAAAGAGTGCTCCCAAGTCGTTTCCGGCGGCGGAAGAAGGAACCATTACGCAGTGGCAGGTTTCCAATGCTTTTGGCAGCCAGCAATTAGAAAACCAGACCGAACTGTCTAAAGATTTTAAAAGTGAATTGAACTGGCAAACCTTGGATAGTGAATCGTCGGGTACGGTAAACCTGGCGCAGGTAAGCGAGACATCTGACGAAATCAATACTGTTATTGCCAAATTCACGGTTGATTCTGATCGGAAGCAAATAAAGCCACTGCACATTGGCTATTCCGATATGGTGACGGTATTTGTGAACGGCAAAGCGATCTACGGGGGGCAACGCAACTTCCGCTCCCGCGATTACCGCTATCTCGGCACTACCAGACTTCATTGTCTCCATCTATTTGCCGCTAAACAAAGGAGACAATGAAGTCTGGTTTGCCGTGACTGAAAACATGGGCGGTTGGGGAGTGCGCGCCCGCTTTCCTACTTCGGAGAACATCTCCTTAGCGCAATAAGAAATTATTTCATCGCGAACACTTCCTCCAGCGATTTGCTGACGGGAGAATCGTCTTCGTGGGTTTCCATGATATCCTTCATGTAAGCCCACCATTTTTTCATTACGGGTTCCTGTGCCAACTTATCGGCTTTATGATTGTCGGCCAGCTCGTAGGTTGCGAACAACTCATGCGTATCGGGGTCGTGGAAGATATAATAATCGCTGATACCGCTTTGGTGAAGTAACTCCACCAGTTCGGGCCAAATGGCATCGTGTCGTTTCTGGTATTCTTCCGCATATTCCGGAAGTAACTGCATTTTAAAAGCGACTCTTTTCATAAGCAAGGAATAGTTGAAAATGAAAAATTGATAATTGAAAGTGAAGAGTTAACACTTATTGAGCAACTAAAGATAGTATAATTCAACAATGGCTTCGTTAGGATTTAACGGGTAGAAATGGGTTCTACCGAATATCCTAGTCCTCTCAATTGCTGCACCAGCCCTTGCTTGTACATTAGATGTCTAAGGCCTACCGCAACAAAGCAGCTATTCTCTTTAAAAGCCTCATTCAAAATCGGCATCCACTTATCATTGCGCTCCGTTAACTCAAAAGGATTGCCGTAATCTTCTCTTGCTAGCTGATAGTCAATGTTAAGTTCTTTGTAATCTTCTACAAACTGACAACCCGACAAATCATCGTTCAACATTTTAGTCATCAATTCAATGCCCCCAGTTATATACGCAGAATCTTCTTCAGAAGTGCTACTAAGAGAAGATCGCAGAAGAATATTCATTTGATTTTCATCCAGAGATTGTACTTCTATACTCTTATCCGAAGCTGACTGTTCTATAAAACTATCCATTGATTCGTAGGATTCGCGGTCCTGGATATCGCAAAAATAAGTTATATATAACTTGGTAAGGTTAAGAGCAAGTACATTAGGAGGCAGATTGTAGTAATCTTGATCTTCCGCCTGTTCTACAAACGACTCAAATATCTGCTTCTGATTTTCGCTCAATATACTATCCCACCGTTCAACGGTCCAGTAGTTGAGTTGTACACTTTCTTCCGAAGCCATTTCGGTATCAGCTGCTGACTCTTCGACAAAAAGTATATCAACCTGCTCTAATTTTTTCACCGAATTGGAAAGCGATAAAAAGAAATAAGGGTTCACTTCATGGAATGTTCCGAACAAGTAAGAAGTGTCGTTTACGCTCGTCTTACTTACTTCCCACAGAATTGTACCGGGTTTATCCTGTCCTACTGAATAAAAAGTAGGAAGTAGAAGAATGAACGAAGTCAGTAATCTAAGCACAGGTAACTTGTTTAGTAATACTGCTACGCTATAATATCCTTCACTACATGTCCGTGCACATCCGTCAGACGGTAGCGGCGGCCCTGGTGCTTGAAGGTTAATCGTTCGTGGTCTACACCCAGCAGATACATCAACGTAGCTTGAAAGTCGTGTACGTGTACTGGGTTCTTTACGATGTTGTAGCCAAACTCGCAGGTTTCGCCGTAGCTGATGCCTTTTTTAATACCGCCTCCGGCCATCCAGATGCTAAAGCAGCGCGGGTGATGGTCGCGGCCGTAGTTTTCTTTAGTCAGTTTACCCTGCGAATAATTCGTGCGGCCAAATTCCCCGCCCCAGATCACCAGCGTATCGTCCAATAGGCCACGCTGCTTCAGATCCATCACTAAAGCGGCCGAAGGCTGATCCACGCTCTTGGCCATGGTCTGAATATCTTTAGGCAGGTTGCCGTGCTGATCCCAGCCCTGATGGTAGAGTTGAATAAATTTTACATCTTTCTCAATGAGCCGGCGGGCCAGCAGGCAGTTAGCCGCAAACGTACCTGGCTGCCGCGATTGCTCGCCGTACATCTCGTAGATATAATCGGGTTCTCGTGAAATATCCATTGTCTCGGGTACCGAGGCCTGCATACGGTAGGCCATCTCATACTGGGCAATACGCGAATTTATTTCCGGGTCCGCTACTTTTTCGTACTGAATATCGTGCAGTTCTTTAAGATAATCCAGCATCCGTCGCCGGCTGCTTTTCTTCATGCCCGGTGGGTCGTTCAAATACAGCACCGGGTCTTTTCCCGACCGGAACTGTACTCCCTGATGCAAGGATGGTAAAAAGCCGCTACCCCACAGCTTGGCGTACAGCGGTTGTCCGCCTTCCCTCGCCCTAGAGAGCAGCACACAAAAGGCGGGCAGGTTTTCATTATCACTACCCAATCCGTAGCTAATCCACGAACCGATAGACGGGCGACCGTTTTGCTGAGAACCCGTCTGGAAAAAGGTAATCGCTGGGTCATGATTGATGGCTTCGGTATGCATGGATTTGATAAAGCACAGTTCGTCCACAATCTTGGCCGTGTGTGGCATCAGTTCGCTCACCCAAGCCCCACTATTCCCGTACTGGGCAAAATCAAACACCGATCCGGCCAGCGGAAATGATTTTTGTCCGGCAGTCATTCCGGTTAGTCGCTGCCCACCTCGCACTGAGTCTGGTAGCTCCTCACCAAATCGCTGCTGAAGGGTAGGCTTATAATCGAAGGTTTCCAGTTGGGATGGCCCCCCACTCTGAAAGAGATAGATCACTCGTTTAGCTTTGGGGGTGAAGTGTAAATCAATAGTGCCACTACCGCCACCAGCAGAAGCTGTTTTCCCGAACAGCTTGGTAGGACCTAACAAAGAAGACAGCGCAACACTACCCAGACCTAAGCTGGTCTTCGTCAAAAAATCCCGACGGTCAATATGTTGGTTATGTAAGAGTTTCATAAAATCGATTGTTCAATGGTTCGATGGCTCATTATCGAAGATGTCTGCTATGTCAATTTTCAGCCCTTCAATGACCTTTGATTCAATAGTGCCGTCTCCTTCAACATCCTGAAAAAGAGTGTAGCCGGAATCGGTAAGCTCGTACACCTCTACAGTGAAGTATTTAGGGTCAACAATCCAATACTCTGGCACTTTGGCTTGCTCGTAAATTTCTTTTTTGTGTACCCGGTCGCGTACCACTGAGCCAGGAGATACGATTTCCACCATCAAATCTGGCACACCCATTACGCCTTTCTGCTGAATGATTTCCTGGTTCTGGGTGGACACAAATAGCAGGTCAGGTTGGGGTGCATTGTATTCATCTAAAAATACACTGATCGGAGCATAAAGCACTCTGCCCAGTTTCTTCTGTTTGACATAGCCACCCATGATAAGATGTAGGTTGGCAGATGCTATCTGATGTTTAGATTCAGGGGCCGAGTATTTCACGATTTCGCCATTCAGTAATTCGTAGATATAGTTATCATCCTCTGGAATTTCCATATTTAAGAACTCCTGATAAGTAACTTGTTCAACGGTCTTAGTAGATGCCATAATATTCTTTTAATGAATTGTTAATTGTACGTCAATGAACGTAGGTCTGATTCTTGATCCACATATAAAGCGTTCCTATTAAAATAATAGGGACAAAGAAAGTAGCTTGGTATCCCTCAAACCCCAGATAACCGAAAAGAAGGCTACCGACAATTACTATTCCGCCCATCACAATCATACTGTTACGCATATGGGAAGATAATCTCTTAATGTCAACCCGTTGCTTCTGTTCGTCAGACATGCTATTGTATCCTGCTATTAAATCAGGATGTTTTTTTACTAGGAAGCCCGACCCAATAAGAAACAAACCGACTATAATTGCTACTACCATACGATCTACCTTTTGTATACCGCCTCATCATAATTCACTAATGTATTGGCTACTACGGTCAGAGCAGCTAGTTGATCTTTGGGGATTGATGAGTCGCGGGGATATTCACCCACTTGAAGTAAGCTATCGGCACTCACAGGTTCTTCAGTAAATACTGCTTTTTCTTCTTGGTACAACCGTTTTAACAGAGCTAGCTCTCTCGAATCCGGCTCACGACTAGTTAGAGTTTTAAAACCGAAGCGTATTTGGTCATCCAGACTCTCTCCACCTTCGGTAACCATTCGCTCCGCTAGCATCCGGGCAGCTTCTACGTACTGCGGATCGTTTAGTAATACTAGTGCCTGCAATGGGGTATTAGTCTTTTGCCGCCTTACGGTGCAAAGGTATTTCTCCGAAGCATCAAAACTAATCATGGAAGGCGGAGGCGAACTGCGCTTCCAGATAGTGTATAAGCCGCGGCGATATAAATCTTCTCCGGTATCCTGCACGTATTCGGTGACGTTGCGGGTGGCCAGTTCTTTCCAAAGCCCCGGTGGCTGATAAGGCTTTACACTGGGACCACCGATAGAATCGTTGATTAATCCACTAACCGCCAAGGCATTATCGCGGATCATTTCAGCCGGCATTCGGTAACTAGGACCTCGAGCCAACCATACATTAGCTTTATCTTGTTCCAGTAACTCAGGGGAGGCTACCGATGATTGCTGATAGGTGGCGGAAGTAACCAGTAGCCGTAGCAACGCCTTTACATCCCAGTCCGAATCCTGGAACTGAATCGCCAGCCAATCTAGTAGCTCGGGGTGCGAGGGTAACTCGCCCTGATTGCCAAAATCGTCAGAGGTGTTTACCAATCCTCGTCCGAACAACATCTGCCAGTAGCGGTTCACCGCCACCCGAGCAGTCAGTGGGTTATCTTCATCCGTAAGCCATTTGGCCAAGCCTAAGCGGTTGGTCGGCAAATCTTCCGGAAATTCCATCACCGAAGCCGGTGTGGCCGGATTCACTCTTTTAGTAGGAGCATCGTAGGCGCCACGATCCAGTATGAAGGTCGGGCGGGGTTCGTCCAATTCCTTCATTACCATTACCTCGGGCAGAGCACTCAGAATATCATTTTCTTCGCCTCGGGTTTGGGTGAGTGCCGAAAGCAGCGAGCGATAGTCGCGATCGTAGTTCTGCAAATAGTAATCCAGCAGAGGTTCTTGATCTTCTGATTCCAGGAAGGCCACCAGCGGTTGGGGTTCTCCGTAAAGGGACGCTACTTCTACGGCACTCAGCTTTTGGTCAAACACCTGAAATTCATCCACTTCAATATCTTCAATCGTCTCGTCGTGCAGCTTACCAATCCGTAGGTTGCCCATACCACCCCAACTCTTCTTGTCTTTGCCGTAAGTGATCATACTACGCTTCAGGTGATCGGTAATGACGCGGTGGCGCATCGGCTGGCCGTTCAAATAAACTTTCAAACCGCTGGCCCGGCTGGAGCCATCGTACGTCATCGCTAGGTGAACCCACTCGTCCACCGGAAGTTGGTCATCGGTATGAATCTCAATGCTATTGGCGGGTGCAGTATGGTTGAGGCTAACCGAAAGGGTACGGTCGGGGCGTAGCCAGAAAACGTATCCCCGATTACCGTTAAACAGCCCGCCCGACCGGGTGAAGATGGGACCCTCAATACTGTCTTTCAAAGATTTGTACCACAGGCCGATAGAGAATGGTTCATTTCTTTCAAAGTAGCCAATCTCTTTTCCCATATCCACGTAGCTATCCCCTACCAGTCGTACCGCTTTTCCGAATTTTCCGTCTACAATTTCCGGTTCCTTGTCCTGCTGACTCACCACCATTTTAGCTGGCTGCTGAGGAGCCGCCAGATTACGAAACTCGTTTTCTACCGGGTTGTCTAACGGATAATGCCCGATTCTACTGGCAAAACGTACCTGATGATCAGCTGGATTGGTCTTTGCCTTATCTAGCCACTGAGTGAAGCGTTTTTTGTAATCAGTCCGGCTGGGGTCAATCTGCTCTTCCTGCTGTTCAATTTTCTCGTTCAGAAAAGCTAACTGCTTTTCGGTTTCCTCGTCGGTTAATATTACCGTCGGGCTGGCCTCGCCCATGTAGGGTATCTGACCGGTTTCATTAATGCTATTGAAGAAGGCGTAGAGCGAAAAATAGTCTTCCTGCGAGATTGGGTCGTACTTATGGTCGTGGCAGCGGGCGCACTCTACGGTCAGTCCTAAAAAGGCGGTTCCCAGCGTATTAGCCCGGTCGGCTACGTACTCTACCCGGTACTCTTCCGATACGATACCACCCTCCTGACTCTGCAAATGGTTGCGATTGAAACCACTCGCCAGCTTTTGTTCCTGGGTAGCTTCGGGCAGCATATCTCCGGCCAGTTGCCAGGTGATGAACTGATCGTAGGGCATGTTTTCATTAAAGGATTCAATCACCCAGTCGCGCCAGGGCCACATATTGCGCATACCATCGTCCTGGTAACCGTGGGAGTCAGCGTAGCGGGCTACGTCTAGCCACTCGCTGGCCATACGCTCTCCGTAGCGGGGCGATTGCAGCAGCCGATCTACCAGCTTCTCGTAAGCATCTTCCGATTCATCGGCCAGAAAAGCATCTACTTCCTTAATGGTAGGGGGC
>CAKZYJ010000406.1 GCA_937884755.1 uncultured Flammeovirgaceae bacterium | reverse complement strand
TAATGATGGACTTTACGCCCCCCCACGTTTTTTAACTCGCGAAGCAAATGGCCTTAATGCTAGACATATTGGAGACGTATTTGGATTACAAATATCTTATGAAATCAATCGTAACATTTCTTTTGATCTACGGAGCTCCTATTTCATTGCTGGTCAATTTATCAAAGCATCCGGTGATTCAGAAAATACTTTTTACATAGCCCCAACTATGAGCTTTAAGTTTTAGAGTTACTTTGTAAGTCATTTAATTTAAAACGGCATACAACAAGGTGTATGGGTATACCCTGCTAGATACGCATTACACAAACCGTTTGCAGCAATGGATGAAAGACCAAAGAGTGATTTCTGAAACCAATGTTCAATCCACCTGCCAATTTGTTCAATCCACCTTAATTCTGACGTCAAGTCCCTCGAAATCATCGTTCGTTTGTATTGAGTTTTCAACCCAATAAAATTTAAAAACCAATACAAATGACTAAAATAATTTTGCGATTTTTTCGAACAACATTCATTCTTTCGGCCTTCCTCTTATCTGCTTGTACCGAGGATGATGAGATTGTGGTAGATAATAACCCCGAAGATAACCTTAGCGATACCCTGGTGACTCCTGACGGAGTACAGTTCGTCAGAACTCCTGAGGAGCGTTTTCAAAACCTGCCCGACTGGCCTTATGCCTACCAATTTGTTGAAATTGACGGATTGCGACAAGCGTATGCCGAAGCCGGTCCCGCCGATGGGGCGGTAGTGCTACTACTACATGGCCAACCTAGTTGGTCGTATCTGTACCGGACCATGATACCCGTGTTGGCAGATGCCGGATACCGAGTCATTGCTATGGACCATCTAGGCATGGGCCGCTCGGATAAACCAGTGGATATTACTGACTACAGCTATTTAGGTCATTCCGACCGATTGGAACAATTTATCCAACAACTGGGATTAACTGATATCAATCTATTTGTACAAGACTGGGGTAGCCTCATTGGCCTACGAGTTGCCGGACTCAACCCTGATTGGTTTGCAACAATCAGCGTAGGAAATGGTCAACTACCCGTCGTACCCGCAGGTATCCAACCCATACCCCCCATTGAAAATCCTAACGAAATTGAAGATCTAGTATCTCCATTTGCTCAAATCCCGGCGCAACAGGTACCCTTTTACGATGGGTGCGATTTGATTATCGAGTCAGGTGGGATTAATTTCGCGGACTGGGCCAACTACTCCATGAAAGGAGCCTCCTTTAAAGCGTCTGAAGTGGTAGAAGCCTTGACCTGGTATGACCTCTCAGACGATGTAGAGGCAGCCTATGATGCGCCTTTTCCAAGTAGGGAATATATGGCCGGGGTACGCACCTTTCCATCCTTAGTGAATGATTTAGCCGGGGTAAATGAGGAAGCCTGGGCCGGACTTACCGCTTACACCAAACCCTTTCTGACCATATGGGGAGGGAACGATGCGGGCTCGCTAGGGGCTTGTGAAACCCAGCAAAATTTTATACAAAATGTGCCCGGAGCGGCTGGAAAACCTCACGTAAGGCTGGAGGAAGCGGGACATTTCCTCCAGGCTGACCAGGGTGAGGAGATCGCCAATCGGCTCGTAGCCTTTTATGCTACGGATTGGGAGAATACCAACCCCTGCACCAACTTTGATAGCCCGATTCCCAATCAGGAAAGAACCCAATTCTCAATGCCTCCTTCAGATTGGAGAAACTTTCAATATTGCGAGGTACTACCGGTTTTTGAATGTGATGGTACTTTAATTACCGAAGTGTATGCTTCGAATGGCCATAACGATTGTCCTGATCCTGATTGGTTTGCGCTCAATGCATATGATTTGAAAGAAGAATTTGGAATGGTAGACGTTACGCTAAACGGACCGAGACACTGGGTATTAAACTCGGTACAAGCAAACGCAGGAGGCACAGGTTATAGCAAAGTAGCCACATTTGGCAATATTGAAATGTCACTTAGTGCACAAATCCAAGGAATAAAACCACAAGAGTTCTACACAGATGCAGAAGTTCAACGAAACACCATCTACACCTATCTCTCTGGAAACGAGGTTTATAAATTGATTAATCCCCAAGGTGAAGAATATATCATGCAATCCTACAGTAGGAAAATTGACAATGACCAGACCATTGACGATTTATCAACCTTAGATTCAAGACTCAATTTACCTACCGGCTGGTCTTTTCAAACCGAGGTTTTGCAGGAGGACTTTCAGTTAGTCACCGATGGATTAGCCTTTGTCATTAATGATGATTTTGAGAATGCATATCAGAAAATTGTGGATTAAGCTACTTGAAATTATCAATGTGGTAGTGCTAAGTTATAAAGCACTATCACTCCTTGGTAACCACAAAAATAACAGGGGTCTCCTATTGTTCCATCAACTATTCAAGACAAATTTTATCATGAAAACAATATTAGTTATAACATGTGCTCTTTTATCCACACTCTCCCTGAATGCCCAACAACCTCCAATAGGCATTTGGAATACGGGTAAAGAAAATACGAAAATTGAAATTGCTGAGGTTAACGGTTTCTACGAAGGTGAAATCGTCTCTTCCGACAATGCCAAAGCCAAAATAAGAAAGCTGTTACTCAAAGAGGTCAAGTCGGTTGATGGAGAATGGAAAGGAAAATTATTTGCTGCTAAAAGAGGAGAGTGGGTGGATGCTATTCTAGAAGAAAAGGACAATCAACTAGTTATTACTGTGAGTAAAGGCTGGATGAAAAAAACTGTGAAGTGGTCAAAAGACTAGCCTTAGTTAATATCGCGACAAACGGAAACAGAAAATATTTATTAAAAAAATGAAAACCAAGAGAACCCTGATTTACATAGTATCGAGTATTGTAGTAGTACTTTGTGTGGGAGCCATAGCACTGCCTTCTACGCTAAATTCCTTTGGCTTCCATCCAGATTATGATGGTGAACAATACTATCTAAAAGGAAAGAAAGCACTAATTGTAACCACCAGTCACGGGGTACTGAATAAACCGGGAGAAACCGAAGGTGATGCAACCGGAGTGCTTAGTTCTGAGATGACCATCCCCTATTACGAATTTCTAGACGCTAGTATGCAGGTAGACCTGGCAAGCATTGAAGGTGGTGAAATACCTATCGACCCTGGTTCTTTCTTATACTTCATTAAAGAAGATGCCGATAAAAGAGAGTTGGATGACGATGTCTTTCAGGCTTATGTACAAAACTCCATTCCTCTCAAAGAAGTCGACTTTACGCAGAATGATGTGGTGTTCTTTGCCGGAGGTTGGGGCGCTGCTTACGATATGGCGCAGTCAGAACTTCTAGCTGAGAAAGTATCGGAGGCGTACTATAACTCAGATGTAATCTACGGGAGTGTTTGCCACGGTGCTCTGGCATTTACCGAAGCTAAAGACAGTACCGGAGATTATTTGATAAAGGGTAGAACCATGACTGGGGTAACCCAAAAACAATTAGATCAGTTGGGGATTGCATTTACCCCCAAGCACCCAGAAAATGAGCTGAAAAAAGCCGGAGCCAACTTCCAGGCTAACCATAAAAGTATGGATATATTCGCGACACTGACAGTGGTAGATGAAGAAAAGCGCTTTGTTACTGGGCAGAATCAAAACTCAGGACATGAGACTTCGCAAATGATCATGAAGATTTTATCTGAAAACCAGCCATACTAATGAATGCTGTCAACGGGTACTTAGTTGTGTTCTTTTTAGCTATTGTGATGTGCGCTTCTGCTCATGCGCAGGGGGACTCTGCCTCGGGTAAATCCAACATCGTACTAATAGTGGTAGACGATGCTGGTCTGATGGACTTTGGTGCTTTTGGCGGAGAAGCACGTACCCCTAACATTGACCAATTAGCTGAAAATGGTATGATGTTCACGAATATGCACGCCTCTCCGGCCTGTGCTCCTTCCCGAGCTATGCTGATGACGGGAACGGATAGTCACTTAGCCGGAGTTGCTAATTTGCCAGAAATGCTTCCGGAAGCCTATCGAGATAAGCCCGGATACGGGGGAGTCTTGAATAATCGCGTGCAAACCATTGCTACCCGCTTAAAAGAAGTAAACTATAATGCCTACGTGACCGGAAAGTGGCATTTGGGGCATGACGAAAACACCTTACCTACCAAGAGAGGATTTGATCGCTCCTTTATTTTAGGAGCTTCCGGGGCCAATAATTATGAAGCCCAAGGATACTTACCGATGCAATCCACCGCCCAATGGTACGCTGATGGGATGGAGGTTGACCTTCCCGATGATTTTTACTCCTCAAAGACCTATATAGACAAAATCATATCCTTTCATCAAGAAGAGAAAAATAAGGCGTGCCCCTTCTTCTCCTACATTGCTTTTCAGGCTATCCACACTCCCATACAAGCCCCCCAGGAATTTGTTGAACCCTATAGATCAGCCTATAAAGAGGGCTGGGATAATCTACGTCTGAGCCGGTTTGAAAAAGCTAAGGAATTGGGATTCATTTCTCAAGATGCTGAGTTAAATGATGTCTTCCCTCAATTCAGAAAATGGGAGGAACTCAGTGAAGAGGAGCAGGAGATGTACAGCACTGACATGGCGGTTACAGCAGGAATGATAGAAGCCATGGATTTCCATATTGGACGCTACGTTGACTATCTGACCGAAGAAGATTTGATTGACAATACAATTTTTATCGTTACTTCAGATAATGGCCCCGAGGGGGCAGAATATCACAGTACAGTCATAAAATGGGCTCTTAGACAAGGATATCACAGTGATTTCGACAAAGGCGGAGGTAAGGGATACTACGGAGCCACTGGATCAGAATTTGCCAATGCTATGGCTTCTCCCTTCTCGTACTTTAAATACTATACTGGTGAAGGAGGTTTGCGGGTTCCGCTGATTATCAGTGGAAAAAATCTACCTAAAAATACGAAGTCTGATGCGTTTTGCTTCTTCACCGATATTGCGCCCACAATTTACGACTTGGTAGGGCTATCTACTTCAGCTAACGAAGGTTACGCCCCCATTACCGGGAAAAGTATGCTACCTCACATCACTGACCCAAACCGTCCTATTTACGGCAAAGATGAAGGAGTAGGATTGGAATCTGGAAATAGCGCGGCTTACTTTCTAAACGGATACAAGATTGTAAAGAACAATATCCCGCACGGTGATAATACCTGGCACCTGTACCATTTGCCGAGTGATCCGGGTGAGACGGACGATATTGCTGCTGAACATCCGGTTCTTTTTCAGAAAATGTTATCAGAGTTTCAATATTATGCGACAACGGTAGGGGTGATCCAGATGCCAGAAGGTTACTCTGCTCAGAAAGAAGTTGGAAAAAAATCGGTTATTGCAATGCTCAAATCAGCTTTTCCTTTCTTACTTGCGATACCATTTTGCCTGGCAGTATTTTTCCTATGGCGTATGAAACGGAAACAACCAGCTAAGTATGAGTTACCAACAATCAAGTAGAGAAAACCATGATTATTCTTAAACTTAAATAAGCATTACAAACCATTTTGGAAAAACGGTATTAAGTCCGAAAACCTAAAAGAAGTAGATTAGGGTACACCTATCAGAACATTACTAACTGAGCTAAGAACAATTAATTTATAACCATCCCAATGCATAACTTAAAATTTGAAGATTAAAATTACCAAAATATTACCGATCGTATTGGCATTGATACTGCCCGCTTTGCGTTTTTATTCCCCTGATGAAAAAATACCTGTAGTAGATAATTCCTTTTTTACTCTATGGCTTTATTCTTCTTTGATACTCTATAATTTATGGTATTTCTTATGGCAATTATGGGATATTAAACAAGGCAATAAGAAATGGTATGCATTAGCATTATTCGGCATTATCCTGATTTTAGTAGCAGTCTCTTTTCTATTATTTGATGTAAATAATGAAGGTTTAATTTTTAAAATGCTTCCCCCTACTATTTTGTTTTTAACAATTCAATATGCTTTGAAATCGCAAAAAAAAGTATCTCGTTTGCTTTTGGAAAAAGAGCAACTTCAAACGGAGAATTATAAAGCCCAACTAAAGACGCTACGCACCCAAGTTGACCCGCATTTTTTATTTAATTCTTTGAACACCCTGCGCTCAATGGTGCGTCAACAACATTCAGGTGCTGAACGCTTTATTTTAAGCCTGTCAGACTTTTACAGGCAAACCCTCCAACATAATGAGCATACGACCATTCTGCTGTCCAAAGAACTGGTAGTATTACAGTCCTACTTATTTTTGATGAAAAGTAGAAACGAACAAGCAGTTCAAATAAAACTTAACATTGATGAGTCTTTGCTCGAGTATAAGATACCCACAATGGCGTTGCAGACAGTGGTAGAAAACTGTTTTAAACACAACAGCATGACCTCCAAGAACCCTTTGCAAATTGTTATTACAAGTACAGACGACCTATACATCAGCGTTTGTAATAATATTCAACCCAAAATAGAAGATAATGAAACAACGGGTTTAGGATTGGAACTACTAAGAAAAAGGTACGAAATTATGAATATCCGGCAGGGGCTCACTTTTGCCCATACCCCGAAGCAATTCTGCGTTAAATTAAAGTTAGTCTAAACCATGAATGTACTTATCGTTGAAGACGAAGCCCATACTGCATTACTATTGCAGGAAACCATAGAACAAGACAATGATTTCATCGTCGTGGAAAAACTGGAGTCCATTGTCGAGACGGTTCACTATCTGAGTAAATATCAACAAAATTTAGATCTGCTCTTCTTTGACATCCAATTAGCGGATGGGCAAAGTTTTGAAATATTTAAGCACGTGGATGTAACCGTACCCATTGTATTTTGTACCGCCTTCGATGAATACACGCTACAAGCGATTAAAAACAACGGGATTGATTATCTTTTAAAACCATTTAAAGAAGCAGAAATTCATCAGGCTCTTCAGAAATATAAAAAATTACTAACCAATCTAAATACCAAAAACCTTCCGCCCGTTCATTTTCAGCCAAAAGAGAACCAACAATATCAGAAGAGTTTTCTCACCCAGTTTAGAGGAAAAACGGTTATAAAAAGAGTAGAGGACATTGCACTGTTTAGTGTGGAAAATGAAGCGGTTTATCTTCATACATTTGAAGGAAAGAAATATCCGCTGTTTAAAAAACTCGACTATATTGAGTCGGTTTGCAATTCTAGCCAATTCTTTAGAATCAATCGAAAAATGCTGGTCAACCTGCAAGCAGTAGTTTCATTTGAGCCTTATTTTAATAGGAAAATTGCGATAGAGCTTAAAATAAGGACAGAAGAACAACCAATAGTAAGCCGATTAAAAGTAACTGCTTTTAAAGAATGGTTAGAGAAATAAGCGAGGGATTACCGCCGCTAACAAAGGCTAAAACGGTAATAGCCACTATGCGAGGCTATTGCGTTTAGCTGGAGTTCACGGCAAAGCGTGGCATTGCCGCGGATATGCGTCATAAAATGACTCTCAAGCTAATTATGGAAACTGGAGAGTCATCTTTTTTTACCATGCTACTTCTTCTCCCATATGAATAAACTTGCCACTAAAGTCGGTCTCTTCTGAAAGGGATAAACTCACTGATGTTTAAGCGCAATCAACTACTACCATCGGAGCTCCATCAGTACCCAAATCTTACTTTACCCAACCAGGATGAGCCGAATTGACCTTTACCTTCGTGCCCTCAAGTGCTGCTGCCAAGTGAACCGTAAATGAATTCAACGCGGCCTTGGAAGCATCGTAAGCAAACGGTTTTACTGTGTAATACGGAGAAGAACTATCGCTCTGAACCGTATTTGATCCAAGGATACTGGACAGATTAATGATTCTCCCAGCATCGCTTTTTTTCAATAAAGGCAATAATGCCTGAGTAAGATTTACAATGCTGAAAAAATTCACATCAAATGTTAACTTTAATGATTCTGCAGAAATACTTTCTGAAGTATTGGTGCCCAAGGGTTCATCCTGATGCATAATTCCGGCATTATTTACCAAGATGTCCAGTTTTCCGTATCGGGATTCTATAAGTTGTATGAGGACCTGGATATCCTGGTCATTGGTTGATTCCAACTGAACCAATTCTACATCCAGACCTTCCGCTTTGAGTTTCTCAACCGCAGTAATACCTCTTTCCTTGTTTCTTGATGCCATAAGTACAGTTATGCCTTTTGCACCCAATTGACGAGCTGTTTCAAACCCCAGACCTTTATTTGCTCCGGTTACTAATGCTATTCTTTTCATTTTTATAGGTTTTAATGATTATGAAGCAAATGTACATGGCCAGTGATATTAAATGAAATTGTTTATTTTTGATTATGATATAGAAAAATTAATATCAATGATCAATTTAGAATGGTACAGAACCTTTAAAGCGGTTTATAAGCACCGCAATTATTCTAAAGCTGATGAAGAATTGTTTATGAACAAACAACCCGTGAGCAATCAGATGAGCATGCTTGAGGCCGCAGTTGGTCACAAATTGTTCACTCGAAAATCTAAAGGAGTGACCCCTACTGAAAATGCTAAATTCCTCAACAATCTAATAATAGAATCATTAGACACCCTCGAAAATGCTGAGGCCAGCTACAGCAAATCGGTAAAAAAAGAGGAAAAAATATATTCCATTGGAATAAGTGAGCACTTATACAAAAGCTTTCTTTCAAACAAACATTTATCTTCTTTTAAGCATCTTACCATCCATTTTGAACTAGACAATCAAAAATTATTCAACCTGGTAAATCAACAAGAAATTGATGCTGCGATTATACGAGATGACGTACAAACCTTTGACACATTATCCCATAAGATTCGTAATTCTCCATTGGTGATAGTAGGGAATCCAGATATAGATACGGAAGAATTGAATGAGTATATTAAGAACTACGATTCCCGCAAAATCCAATACTGGCTGGAAAAACAAACGTGGTTTTCCCACATGTCCACTAATCCGTATATCAAACTATTCTGGCTCCATTGTTTTGACAAAAAAAGACCTAAAGTTTTCACAAATTATGTTATTCCAAATGAATATTTCATGCTTCAGGAATTAACGAAAATCAAAGGGATATGCGTCACGCTAAGGGAAAATGCTATGGAATTTATCTCCAACAAATCACTCAAACTTATATGGCAACCTGATACTTATCCCGATAGAGATTATTACCTAATTGCTCATAAAAAGCAAAAAATCTTTTTTGAGATGCTTCAAGAGCTATTAATTGATTAAAAAACGAACGCACAGCAGTATTTAGACAGCCATAAAACAATCGTATACGTAAGATTATCCTGGCAATACAGAAAATGGCCCATGGGCGTTTGTAATTGATCATCAATTTGCCGGCTGGGGCGGAATACAGCCAGATCATGGAGAAGCCGACCTTGCATTAGTACTACATCCAGATTACTGGGGCATGGGAAAAATCTTGTATAAAGAGATAATAAGCAAAGCCTTTGATGGATTAGGACTAAATTCCGTTCAAGTCTTATTTCCCCCCTCGAGGACCCGAATAAACGGCTTGTTACGTCTTGGCTTTAAAAAGGATAAAGAATTAGAGATCGGAAATGAACGATTCATAAGGTATAGATTAGACAAAACTGATAAGAGCTAAAAATAGACTGCTAACAATGTATAACCGCCAATACGCTGAACTAGACCATTTCCGAATCCACTCCGAATTATTAACGTCCGGACCAAACCGAGAATTAACGCATAGACACACGTCACTGACGGTTTTCCAAGAACATTAAATACAACTAGATGCTAAATAATGAATATCCAGCCCCCACCCCAGAACTAAGAAACCTCTTCATTGCGGGGATATTTGGAATATTCATCACATTATTTCTGCTGTTTTTTGAGCCATTCGATATTGACATCACCACCGGAAAAAACAGTATAGCCTCGCTGTTCTACTTTGGCTTTATCACTACCAGCGTACTCGCTTTTTTTACTTTCTTCTTACCACTCATATTTCCGCAATTGTTTGCTGACAGTCACTGGCGAGTGAAGCATCAAATCATCTTTTGCCTGGTTATCCTCTTCGTAATAGCAACCTTAAATGGGCTTTATACTAACTATATCAACTCGCTACAATTCAGTTGGGCTAACTATTGGTGGATAATCAACCGAACGTTTGTGCTGGGGGGCATCCCCTTTTCCTTTTTGATACTCATTGATTACCGTAGAAAAAATGTAGCGAATGATGAAGTGGCTCAGTACATTCTCGGTAGAAAAAAGACACTCGATCAGTCGCCAAAACCTACTGTCTGGTCAATTTCTACTGATTTAAAAAATGAAACTTTCTCCTTTGATGACCATGACTTTAGTTGCGCCGTGGCCTCTGGTAATTATATTGATATTTTTTCGACTAGTGATGGGCAGTTAAAACGCAAAACGTATAGAATTACCCTTGCTTCTTTTGAGAAGCAGTTAGATGTTGCCCATCTGAAGAGGTGCCACCGATCCTATTTGGTAAACATGAACAAAGTCATCAATGTATCGGGTAACGCCCAAGGCTTGAAGCTAACACTTTCCGACCAGGTGGGGGAAGTTCCAGTGTCTAGAAAATACATTCCTATCGTTAGACAATACTTTTCGGAATCCACCTGATCTTCTTTAAGCAGTTTGTTACTTACCCCATACCTCGTCATTGACAGCACGAGCCTTGCTATTTACATCATTTCTTTGACATCCAGATCATTCTCCAACTTCTAATAGTTGGTGCTTGTATGTTTGGGGAATGAAGAAAAACGCACTTATCACATTTCTATTAGTCGGCGCCGGGGCTATGATCGCCATGTCTGGCCATTACTTGTATTCTGATACTTCCGGCATATTGGAAAGAAAAGAAGCTGCCAGTAGCTTTTGGTACCTACTTACTTTCAGAACCCACGTTCTTTTCGGATTAGCGGCTATTACTGTGGGTCCCCTTCAGTTTATCAAACGCATTCGTATCAGTAATACAAAGCTCCATCGGGGCATTGGGTACCTCTATATCGTAAGTGTCATACTTAGCAGTCTATCAGGAATAGTCATCGCTCAGTTTGCGATGGGAGGTCTGATATCATCCGTTGGTTTTTCCGTCTTAGCTATCGCATGGTTTTATACTACCGTACAATCAATTAGGGCTATACAGAATAGAAATTTTAGAGATCATGAGAAATGGTCTTACTTTAGTTACGCACTGACGTTCGCCGCAATCACCCAGAGAACCCTACTCCTGATTCCACTTTTAACCAGTGTGCCATTCATACCCATTTACCAGCTTTCAGCCTGGCTCCCCTGGTTGCTCAATCTGATGATTGCCCACTCACTATTCAAAAGTGCTCCCTCGATGAAGAACCAGAAAATAATCCAAAACATACATCTATGAAGAAGTGCATATTATTGACTTTTCTTATGTTACTAACACTCTCAACCACCCTGTTTGGGCAAGTGAAGCATGAAGAATTTACCGACGAAAGTATTCTATTAATGGATGGGAGTCTCATTTCAGGTGTTGAGCTGACGAATAAAGTTATTATTGTCAATGTTTGGGCAACATGGTGTAAATACTGTATCAAGGAAATACCTGATTTAAACAGACTGGCAATGAAGTACCAAAACAGTGATGATGTCTTATTCTTAGCTATCGCGCCCGATGATGCAGATCATTCCGGAAAACTTAAACGTTTTCTAGAAAAAAATGAATTCCTGTTTCAACAGGTTGCCCCCAGTACTACTCCCATTTTTTTAAAGAGGACCGAGGAAATGAGATACCCGACCACCATCGTTTACAATAAGCATGGTGAAGCTGAGGAAATGTTTGTAGGGGCATTAAAGAAAGGAGAACTGAAGAAGATTCATCGTATCATTAATGAATTTGCAGCAAATGGGGATCTTTAAGGTTATCCCAGAATTTACTTCTTGATTAGGAATGAGCAAATTGAACCTGATGAACCAAACCGAGTTATCCGCAAGCCATAGGCGCTGGGCTGAATGATTAGTAAAGTAATGCGCACACTTTTCTTAAAATGTTAAAATCATAAATTTACTAAGCTCTATTTTTAGTTTATTTCAAAATTCCATGAACATAACATTGCTAAATTGATATATATATGCTAAATAGATATACCTAACAACTTCCTACTCTTGTGACCTACCCTCAATGTCCCCGGTGCCAGTCTAATTCTGTGGTAAAAAGTGGTATTGTAAACGACAGACAGCGCTTCAAGTGTAAACGCTGTAATTATTCATTCACCGTAAATAAACTAGGAAAGCAGATTGACAGCTACTACGTAATCAAAGCACTCCAACTCTATCTGGAGGGAATCAGCTACCGCGAAATAGAACGTCTGCTAGGCGTAAGTCATGTTTCCGTAATGAATTGGGTTCGTAAATATCGCATTAAGGCTCCCACCCAACAAGACTACCGTCCCACCTATAAAGTCCTGAATCATACTGAACTAAGTAATTATTTTTCTAAACCAGACAACTTACAAGGAGCAGGAATGATTGTCACTGAGGTAGGCGACAAGTACATGCTGATAAAGTGGGAGCGTTTTAAAGAATAGACAGTATCTATACTATTAGCAAAAATATACCCACCAACTTTTCATTCCGATTTTTTTTTTAACCTTTCTTAAGTCATTTCATGACGGGCGCCCTGATGTAATAGAAAAATTCCCTCGTACTACAAACGCATCAGTCTAATGAAAACGCATCGGAAATTACCTTATTCTTGGACAGTATTTCTGGCCTATTGGTTGCTTTCCCTAACCACTTACGCTCAAGAGGAGCCAATCAAGAAAAAGAATCGCATAAATTATAGCTACAAACCTCTTACCTTAAACCTCAGTGAAGATGGCTCAGCCTACGTCCGCTTCATCATATGGAATCAATTGTGGCTCAGAACCAATAATCTAAGCGGTGATGCCGACTTGCGGGTAACCCCTTCCATTCGTAGGGCCCGTATTCTGGCATTTGCTCAAATCTCGCCCCGATTTCTAGTTCTGTCTCACTTTGGTATGAATTCAGAATCGGCCGCTGGATTAGACCCATTAGGAGAAAATACCAACGTTTCCCTGTTCTTTCACGGTGTTTGGGGAGAATACAAACTTACTAACTCTCTGTATGCTGGAGTTGGGTTGCACTACTGGAATGGCCTTTCTCGGTTAACCAGTCAGTCTACTTTAAATTTCATGACCTTAGACGCACCTATCTTCAACTGGGCACAGTTGGGTCTATCCGATCAATTCGCTCGGCACCTGGGTGCGTACGCTAAAGGAACAGTAGGCCGGGCTCACTACCGGGTTTCCCTCAACGATGCTTTGAGCAATACGCTGGATGTCACCCGTCCCACCCCGGTAGAAGGAGCCGCTCGCTACGCCGGAAGAAGATTAGCAGTCGATAGCCTAGGACTGGATGAGAATGGTTTGGTATTCCAAGGATACTTTAACTATAATTTCTTGGATCAAGAATCGTATAAACTTCCCTATTTTGTGGGTACCTATCTGGGTTCTAAAAAAATATTCAATTTGGGCTTTGGATTCTTCCACCACCGGGGAGGCACGGTCACCGGTAATAGCTCACGTACCTTTGAGTTCTACGATGTCAATCATTTTGCGGTGGATGCCTTCTACGATGCCCCTATCGGCGGTAAAGGGGCGGCAATTAATGCGCTCTTAGCTTACTATAACTACGATTTTGGCCCCAACTACGTGAAATCAGCAGCTAATCCCGCTCGTACTATTGCCACTGGTAATCTGTTTTACGCCCAACTGGGCTATCTACTACCCGGCGAAGGCAAGCAAGATCGCCTGATGCCCTACGTAACCTACGCTAACGGAAACCCTGAAGCTTACGAAGCTAATTCTCAGGTATTTAAGCTAGGACTTAACTACTTCATGAACGGTCACAATAGCAAGCTCACCCTGGAGTATCAGAACTCTCAAACTCCCACGGGTGGCGAAACGACCTCCGCATCGGATATACTGACCCTTCAGCTTCATGTATTCTTATAGATTCTTCTTACATTTTGTTTTCAACAAACTAACTCTACTATGGACACTCCTTCTAAATCACTCAAAAGCTATTGGCGAAAAAACGTACAGTATCTGCTCATTCTACTTAGTATTTGGTTCTTGGTATCCTACGGATTTGGGGTACTGTTCGCCGATACGTTAAATAGCATCCAAATGGGCGGATTCAAATTAGGGTTTTGGTTTGCCCAGCAAGGCTCCATCTACGTGTTTGTCATTCTTATCTTCGTCTACGTTCGCCTCATGAACAAGCTAGACAAAGAGTTTGACGTGGACGAGAAATAACACAGCACGAATGACTAATGAATAATACATCTCATCAGTCATCAGTCATCAGTCATCAGTCATTAATCATCAACCATTACTCATCAATCATTAAAATCATGGATGTACAAACTTGGACCTATATACTGGTTGGAATCACCTTCGCACTCTACATCGGCATTGCTATCTGGTCGCGAGCTGGTTCTACCAAAGACTTTTACGTGGCCGGTGGTGGAGTATCCCCGCTAGCCAACGGTATGGCTACTGCCGCCGACTGGATGTCAGCCGCCTCATTCATCTCTATGGCCGGCCTCATTTCTTTCATGGGCTACGATGGAGCCGTTTACCTTATGGGCTGGACCGGAGGCTACGTTTTACTAGCCTTACTACTTGCCCCCTACCTACGTAAGTTCGGTAAGTTTACCGTACCCGATTTTATCGGTGATCGCTACTACTCCAACATGGCCCGAACGGTAGCCGTGATCTGTGCCCTTTTCGTGTCCTTTACCTACGTAGCCGGACAAATGCGTGGTGTCGGAGTTGTATTCTCCCGCTTCTTAGAAGTAGATATTAATCTGGGCGTAGTGATCGGAATGGCCATCGTATTTTTCTACGCAGTACTCGGTGGAATGAAAGGCATTACCTACACCCAGGTAGCGCAGTACTGTGTTTTGATCTTTGCCTTTATGGTGCCCGCTTTCTTTATTTCTATTCAGCTAACCGGCCATATTTTACCTCAGATTGGATTTGGATCTACCTTAGCCGGAACCGATACCTTTCTGCTAGATAAACTGGACGGACTTAACCAGGAACTAGGATTTGCGGCTTATACTGACGGAAGTAAGAGTGTATTTGATGTATTCTGTATTACTGCTGCTCTGATGGTAGGTACGGCCGGTTTACCACACGTAATCGTTCGCTTCTTTACGGTACCTCGGGTAAAAGATGCTCGTATCTCCGCGGGCTATGCTTTAGTATTTATCGCTATTCTGTATACTACCGCCCCGGCTATTTCTGCTTTTGCCCGCACTAACATGATCGAGTCGGTTTCTGAAGTATCCATTAATGATTTGCCCACCTGGGTTACCAACTGGCAATCTACCGGACTGATCACGATTGAGGATAAAAATAACGACGGCCGAGTGCAGTACGTGGCTGATGCCGAACAAAATGAGTTTGTGGCTGATCGCGACATTATGGTATTGGCTAATCCGGAAATTGCTAATCTACCCAATTGGGTAATCGCCCTAGTTGCAGCTGGTGGCCTGGCGGCTGCCCTGTCGACTGCGGCTGGTTTACTACTAGTTATTTCTACTTCCATTGCTCACGATTTGGTGAAAAAGCAGATCAAACCTGATATTTCTGAGTCAGGTGAGTTGTGGGCTGCTCGCGGTGCTGCGGCAGTTGCCGTGCTCATTGCTGGTTACTTTGGTATTAATCCTCCCGACTTTGTGGCGGCAGTAGTGGCCCTGGCCTTCGGATTAGCGGCGGCATCTTTCTTCCCCGCCATTATTATGGGCATTTTCTACAAGCGGATGAACAAAGAAGGTGCTATTACCGGAATGGTCGTCGGATTATTAACCATGATCTTCTATATCCTGAAGTTTAAGTTTGGTTTCCTAGGTGGAGGCACTGCTGAAGACTGGTGGTTAGGTATCTCCCCCGAAGGTTTTGGGTTTATCGCGATGCTGGTAAACTTTACGGTATCGCTCGTCGTCTGCCACTTGACGTCTCCTCCTCCCGCTGACGTCCAAGACCTGGTAGAAGACATACGCTACCCTCGCGGTGCCGGACAAGCCGTAGCTCACTAAGGATTGAGTGAATGGATGATTGAATGGAAGCTAAAATGATGTTTACATCTTTTATTCTTCTATTCAGTCATTCATCATTAGTCATTAATCATCAGAATTTGGTAATATTAACCTTTAACCCACAACCTACATTATAGATGAGTAACAAAATACAAACCCTCGGAGGCTACATCCACGAATATCAAAAAAGTGTACAACAACCCGAACAGTTCTGGGCTCGTATTGCCGAATCATTCTACTGGCGAAAGAACTGGGATGAAGTGGTGAACTGGAATTTTGAGGGCCCGGATGTTAAATGGTTTGTAAACGGGAAATTAAATATCACTGAAAATATTTTAGAGCGGCACCTCTTTACCCAAGGCGACCGTCCGGCCATTATCTGGGAACCTAATGACCCTAACGAGGAAAACCGTACTATCACCTATCGGCAGCTCTATGAAGAAGTTTGCCGGTTTGCCAACGTGCTGAAAGCACAAGGCGTGGAGAAAGGCGACCGCGTAATTATCTATATGCCGATGGTTCCTGAATCGGCTGTAGCCATGTTGGCTTGTGCCCGAATCGGTGCGGTACACTCGGTAGTTTTCGCTGGGTTCTCTGCAAGCTCACTGGCTGACCGTATTAATGACTGTAAGGCTAAAGTAGTGCTTACCTCCGATGGCAATTTCCGGGGCAAAAAAACCATTCCAGTGAAGGCAGTGGTAGATGAAGCATTGGAAAATACCAGTACGATTGAGAAGGTAATTGTACTAAAACGAACGGGTACTGACGTTACTATGCAGGATGGACGCGACCTGTGGTGGCACGAGGCTACGGAAGGAGTATCGGCGGAGAATAAAGCCGAAGAAATGGATTCTGAAGATATGCTCTTCATTCTGTATACTTCGGGGTCTACTGGTAAGCCCAAGGGTGTGGTACATACCTGCGGAGGCTACATGGTTTATACCCACTACACCTTCGAAAATGTCTTTCAGTACAGCACTGGTGATGTATACTGGTGCACTGCCGACATTGGCTGGATCACTGGTCACTCCTACATCGTTTACGGTCCCCTATTGGCCGGAGCTACAACTCTGATGTTTGAAGGTGTACCCACCTACCCTGATGCCAGTCGTTTCTGGAAAGTGGTAGATAAGTACCAAGTAAAGCAGTTCTATACCGCCCCTACTGCCATCCGTGCCTTACAAGCTTTCGGACTCGAGCCTTTACAAGACTGCTCTTTGGAGTCGCTCAAAGTAATTGGTTCAGTAGGCGAACCGATCAACGAGGAAGCTTGGAACTGGTACCGTGACCACGTAGGTAAAGGAAAGTGCCCCTTAGTAGATACCTGGTGGCAAACCGAAACCGGAGGTATACTGATCTCACCTATCCCTGGAGTTACTCCTACCAAGCCAGGTTATGCCACCTTACAACTGCCCAGAGTACAACCCATTATTGTGGATGCCGATGGTAATGAACTTAAAGGAAACAGCGTGCAGGGAAATCTCTGTATCAAGTTTCCTTGGCCCTCTATGCTAAGAACTACTTACGGCGACCATGAGCGCTGTCGGCAGACTTACTTCTCTACATACAAAGGGTTATATTTTACGGGTGATGGAGTGAAAAGAGATGAAGATGGTTACTACCGTATTCTTGGGCGAGTAGATGATGTAATCAATGTTTCCGGGCACCGTATGGGTACCGCGGAAGTTGAGAATGCCATCAATGAGCATCCGAAGGTGGTAGAATCAGCTGTGGTCGGATACCCTCACGAGATTAAAGGACAAGGTATTTACGCCTACGTCATCTGCGACTTGACTGATCGTTCGGAGGAAAGTTTAGCCAACGAAATTCGGCAAACCGTTAACCAAATCATTGGCCCCATTGCCAAACCAGATAAAATACAACTGGTACCGGGCTTACCGAAAACCCGGTCGGGTAAAATTATGCGTCGGATTCTTCGAAAGATTGCTCAGGGCGATACTAGTAATCTGGGTGATACATCAACTTTACTCAACCCTGAAGTGGTTGAAACAATTATGGATAGTAAAGCCTCTTGAGGTTAAAAAGCAACTTATTTGGAAAAAGGAAAGGGGTGAACGTAGGTTTACCCCTTTTTACTAATACAAAATTCGGAATATTTTAATACCGGCTGTTGTATCCTCCGCCGCCACCATAGTTTGAGCGACGTTGTCCGCCTTCTTCTCTAGGACGTGCTTTTTTCACAACGATATCACGACCATCAAACTCAACTTCATTAAGTTCGGAAATGGCACGATTGGCAGCCTCGTCGTCAGGCATTTCAACAAAACCAAAGCCGCGAGAATTTCCAGTCTCTCGGTCAAAAATCACTTTGGCTGAATCCACTTCGCCGTATTCAGCGAAGAGGTCGTTTAAGTCCTCGCTTGTGGTGGTAGGACTTAACTTTGCTACGAATAAATTCATAAAAAGAATAAATAATAATAAATAAAGTAATTGAACAGTCCACCAAGTAGCAAAAAGTACTTTCTAGAAATTGCAAGAGCATTATGTTCTGTTCGGGGACACTACACGAACATTCATCAAAAGGTTCAGGATTATTCAATTTGTTGGGTATTATTCGCTATTTATTCGCAAATAGTCGATTTTAAGGTTTTTATTGATACTAATACTCACAAAACTAGCCCGATGAACAACCTACTATTTTCATTTCTGCTATACTGGATCAGTGTTACTACTGTCGACAGACAAGTCGTTGACGTAGGC
>CAKZYJ010000405.1 GCA_937884755.1 uncultured Flammeovirgaceae bacterium | reverse complement strand
CAAACTGTCTACGACGAGGTTATCCACCAAATAAGATGAACCAAACTACTCGACTAATCACGTACCTGCTTCGGTTAGGGACCCTGCTGAGTGCGGCCGGATTTATTGCTTCCACCCTGATTCAAATTTACGCTCGCTTCTTTATGGAGAGTGCTCCCTCCTGGACCGAGGAAGTAGCCCGCTTTTTCTTCGTATACGCCATGAGCTTTGCCGCCGGAATCGCGCTGAAAGATCATTACTACGTCAGTTTGGATGTGTTCTATAATCGGTTAAACGATAAGCAAAAAAGCAGGCTTAGGGTGGGAATTTCTCTTTGTACCTTAGTACTGTTTTTAATACTAACCCTCTTTTCCGTTCAGTTTATTGTACTGGGTATTCCCGAAAAATCGCCTAGCCTGGGACTGACGATGGCCCTGGCTTTTGGCAGCATGTTTATTATGGGAGCTTCGGTTAGCTTTTATGCTTTTATTGATACAATCAACCTACTGAAGAAGCAGTCATGATTGGAGTACTGATTATCGTCTTCATCGTAGGGCTCATCTTACGCTTCCCTATCGCCTTCTCATTGGGGTTTTCCTGTCTGGTATACGTACTGCTAGCCGGTATTCCGCTGATTGTGTTGCCCATGAAAATGTACTCGGGCATCGATGTATTCATTCTGCTCAGTATACCGGGGTTTATTCTGGCCGGAAACCTGATGAACGCCGGAGGGTTAACCGAGAAAATTATCGGATTTTGCAATCACCTACTGGGGCATATTCGGGGTGGTTTGGCACTGGCCAACATCGGAGCGTCCATGCTCTTTGCCGGTATTTCGGGTACGGCGGTTTCCGATACCGCCAGCATTGGGGCTATTTTGATTCCTGCCATGAAAAAAGAAGGCTACGGAGCGGGGTTTTCCTGTTCGGTTACTGCATCTTCATCTACCGTTGGCCCCATTATTCCACCTAGCGTGCCTATGATTATTGCCGCTACCCTTACGGGTTTATCGGTAGGAAGATTATTCCTGGCCGGGGCGGTGCCGGGTTTGCTGTTGGGCATCGGACTAATGGTGGTGGCCTACTACATTTCGGCAAAAAAAAATTACCCTAAACACCCCCGTAGTAGTTTAAAGCAGGTTGGCCGGGCGTTCGTCGATACGTTCTGGGCATTGCTGATGACCTTTATTATTCTGTTCGGGATTATTGGAGGGGTATTTACTCCTACCGAGGCTTCCATAGTGGCGGTATTCTACGCGTTGCTAATTGGAACCCTGGTCTACAGAAAGCTCAATTTTAGCAATCTCCAAAGCATTGTACTAGACTCAATGAAGACTTCGGCTTCGTTAATGGTGCTGGTGGGGTTTGCTAACCTCTTCGGGTGGATTCTGATTACTGAGCGCTTTCCTCAACTTATTGCCGGGGCTATTCTGGATTTTTCTACTAATAAGTATGTGGTACTGCTGCTGATTAACCTGCTACTTATTTTCGTCGGTACTTTTATGGAAACCATTGCCGCTCTGCTCATACTGTTTCCTATTTTGCTGAAAGTAGCGATAGCTGTAGAAGTTGACCCCGTTCACTTTGCCGTCATTGCCGTACTCAACCTGATTATCGGACTCACTACCCCACCGGTGGGCGTGTGTTTATTTGTGGCCTCCAGCATCGGAAAGGTTTCCTTGACCGAGGTGAGTCGGGCCACAATGCCATTCTTAGCGGTGAGCCTGCTCGTACTGGTACTGGTTACTTTATTCCCGGATTTAGCTTTGTTCTTACCGCGCCTGTTTATGGATTAGCTACATCTATTTGCTTTTGAAAGGCAGTAGATTATAGGCTATTCGGTCAATGAAGACCGTCTCGTTCCCAAGGCAAAATGAGTTCCAAGCTGATCAATAATGTCTCTACCGAACTCAGGCACAGCTAAAAGCCACTGTCTAGTTTATGTCTAGTAAGCATGTTGTTGAATTTTGGATATTATGCTTAGACTTACTCCCCGAGTCAGTATCCTAGTGTTGTAGGATGCTTGCCCCAAGAGTAGTATAAGTAAATCTGAAGGACGAATAAACAACTAATACACAACCAACATGACCGCAGGAGTGCTGTGGGCAATATTCGCCGGGCTAACGCTTGGTTTGTACGCGCTGCCCGAAAAATTCACTAAAGACTTTAAGTACGAAAACACCTGGAGTCTATTCTTCTTACTCACGATGTTTGTCGTACCAATCATCGCCTCCCTAACGCTAATTGACGGGTATAATGAAGTTTTTTCTTCGCTGCCCAACGATATACTAATCAAGATGGCCTTAGCTAGTTTCCTGTGGGGCACCGGAGTGATGATGTGGAGCAAAGCAATCAACCATATTGGCTTATCGTTAGGCTTTTCTCTCTTCATCGGTACCGTGATTTTGGTAGGCTCTTTATTACCCTTTTTGGTAGATGGCTTGCCCCCAACCAATGCCTTACTGGTAATTTTGCTGGGGTTATTCATCGTTTTGGTAGGCATCGTTGCTAACGGCCGGGCCGGTCTGATTCGGGAGCAGGATGAGCAGGAGGTTGAATCCGCTGATACCTCTGAGAAAAGTTCTACCGGCTTAGGAATCCTGATTGCCGTGGGGGGAGGCTTACTGGCTACCGGTTTCAGCTATGCCAATGCCGTGGGGCGACCGGTACTGCACGAAGCCAGCCAGCAGTCGGGAAACGCCGACTGGATCACGGCGGTAGCCGTGATGTTTCCGATCTTTATCAGTGGCGGCATTGCCATGACCGCCTACTTCCTCTGGCAACTTTCGGCTAAAAATGCCTGGAAAAACTTCAGTACGCCTCATTTCAGCAAAAATTTCGGTCTGATCTCAGTGATGGCAGTGATTCACTACGCTGCATCGGCATTGTTTGCCTTCGCTGCTTTCCGGCTAGGAGACGCGGGTAACACCGTAGGTTACGCTATCTTCAATACTGCTAGTGTGGCTACCGCCATCGTCAGCGGATTAGTCACCGGAGAATGGGTTAACGCCTCCGCCAAGGCACGCCGTCTATTGTACACGGGCCTGGGCTGTATGGTGGTTGGTATCGTGCTTATAGCCGTAGGAAACAGCTTAGTTTAGACAATTAGCAATGAGCAATTTGCGGGGCACCCCGTGCAGTTAACAATTGAAAATTGACAATGAATAATGAAGAGTGATTTAAAGCGAACTATTGATTAACAATAGGCAACCGTTAACAACTGAGCAATCGAACTATCGAACAATTGAGCCATAGAATCATATGAAGTACCCTTTGATCATCGTATTTTTTGTCCTGCTTAGCTTTTCGTACTTAGATGTTAGTGCTCAACCCCAACCTACTGAGGCTTACCGGGAGAGTAGTCAACTCATTCGGGACCTGAGCGGGCATCACTGGAAAATGAAGAAGATGTATCCGGGGCAGGGCATTAAAGCGGGTATCCCGCAATTGCCTCCGGAAGATATCGAAACCCTGGTGTGGAATCCCGCTAGCGTACCCGGCGATGTGTATACCGACCTATGGAAAGCCGGAGTAATTGATGATCCTTATTTTGGCCGAAATAGTGCCAAAGCCCAGTGGGTGATGTACGACGAGTGGTGGTACGTAACCCAGTTTAACGTAACCGATGATCTGACCGATAAAGTAATCCGGCTTCACTTCGACGGGGTAGATTATAGCTGTGAAGTATGGCTAAATGGCATTCACCTCGGAAGCCACCAAGGAGCATTCTCGCCCTTTTCGTTTGATATTACCGAAGCAATCCGTTCCGCCCAGGACCGTCTCCAAAGTCAGAATATCTTGGTAATCAAGCTCGATCCGCCTCCGCAGGTCAACAACCAGGTGGTAGGCAGTAAAACCCCCTGGTTTGGCGACTACTGGCGTGACTTGGTGCCCTTCGGTATCTGGCGGCCCATTAGGATAGAAGCCACGGGGGCAGTACGCATTGATGATCTGTACGTGCATTCCGATCTTAATGAAAATGCCTCAGCTAATGTAAATCTGGAATTGACCCTGGAAAATACTGGTAGCACTACGCGTGAAGTGACGATAAGCGCATCGCTACAAGGATACAACTTTACTTCTGACCCTATTGCAGTACAAATAACCGAAACCGTTGCGCCCGGTCTGCATACCATCAAGAAAACCGTAGCTATAGACAACCCTAAATTGTGGTGGCCCTGGGATTTGGGTGACCCTAATCTGTACCAAGCTCAGGTTACCGTGCACGAAGGTGATGCCTTTCAGGATAAAACCGAGACTACCTTTGGCATTCGGGAAATCGAAATGGAGTGGAACCCCGGATTCACCAAAGATGAAGTGAGCTTTCCCCGAACGATTATGCTCAACGGGAAAAACCATTTTATTCGCTCGGCCTGCTGGGGAGGTCCGCCCGATATTTTTGTTGGGCGCACTTCAGTAGAAGAGTATAAGGAGCTGATTCGGCTGGCCAAGGAGGCCAATATGAACAACATCCGGATTTTTGGTTGGCACCCGCCGGAAATCCCGGAATTTTACCAGATGTGTAACGAAGCCGGACTCACCGTCTGGCAGGATGTAATTCCCCTAGGGACGGGTAACATGCCACGCGATCAGGAGTTTCTGGATGGAGTGATCGCCGAAGGGGTGGCGGTGATCAAGGAGCGGCGTAATCACCCCTGCCTGATCCTGATTGAGGGAGGGGAAGAGATGTTTTTGCGGGCTTCGGACCCCGAGTTTACGAACAATTTTCTGTTGCGCCTGGGCGATTCGTTACAGCAGTACGTTGACCTACCCTACGTGCCGGATTCACCCCTCACCTCAGAAACCGCGCTTAGTGTGGGTTACAAGCCTAAAGAAGCGGTTCACGCACTCATGTACTTTTACGGCATGGGCCACGCCCTGATGGAAGATTGGTACGGCTCTCTGGACTACCCCATTGTACCCGAACTGGCCATCACCTCGGTTCCTTCGGTAGAAAGTTTGAAGAAATTTATTCCGCAAGAAGAGATGTGGCCACCTGGCCTGAGTTGGGGGCACCACTGGGCCGACCTGGATCGATTAAGAATTCAGAATTTTGATGCTTTTGGCGATGAGCGTACCGGCTCCCTGGAAGAATTTGTGAACGCCACCCAGGATGCTCAGGGTATCATTTTCCAGCTATCGGTAGAGCACTTCCGTCGGCGAAAGCCCCGCACCAGTGGCATCAGTCTCTGCCACTTTATTACCTACTGGCCGGATATGAAGTGGGGCATCATCGACAATTATCAGCAACCTAAACGCTCCTACTATTTTGTGCAGCGAGCCTATCAGCCTTTGTTAATCAGCCTGCAGTTTGATAAGCGCCGATGGAAAAATAACGAACCATTTCAGGGTGAAATCTGGATTATTAATGATCTTAATCAGAGTTACCAGGGAGGCCAAGTAAAACTTCGAATAGAAGATAATGATGGCAACCCGCTGGCAGAAGAAACATTTAGAGTTGAGGAAATTGCTGAGAATAGTTCAGTAAAATTGACCGATATTAGTCAGGATGTGCTGGCCAAAGTAGATCAGAGCTTTAGGATTGAACTGGAATTGGTAGGGGAAGACGGAGAGCAATTATCCACCAACGAATACCTACTTCTAATCGGCGACCAAGAGCAGGCATCAGCCCAGTTTAAGGAGATGGGTCGGGAGATCAATCAGACCATTGGTAAATATACCTACGGAAATTACTACCGCTTCTTTCCCGAACTGAACGGCGAACAAGGCTGGGACAGTGAAACCGATACCCCCCGCGCCAAAGGGTTTGAGCAATGAACAGTGTGCAATGAGCAGTGTACAGTTAACAATTGACAATGGAAAATGGAAAGACAAATGACACTTTAGCAATTGAGCAATAGAACAATCGAGCAATTGAATCATTGAACAATTAACAACACACCATGCCCCAACAGAAACGAGAGATTGTACTGATAACCATTATCGTTGCCCTGGGCGGATTCCTACTGGGATTCGATGCTTCTGTCATCTCTGGGGTGGTAAAATTTATTGAGCCGGAGTTTAATCTTTCCAAAATTGAGCTGGGATGGGCGGTGAGCTCTATTACGCTTACCGCTGCCCTAGGAACGCTGGTGGCTGGTCCACTTAGTGATAGGCTAGGTCGTAGACGCCTGCTGACGTATGCTTCGGTATTATTCACTATTTCCGCCTTGGGTTCGGCCCTGGCACCCACCTTCTTCTGGCTAATCGTTGCCCGTTTGATCGGCGGACTAGCAGTAGGGGTAGCCCTGATCATTGCCCCGGTTTACATTGCTGAAGTGGCGCCACCCCGCTACCGCGGACTGCTGGTTTCTTTCAACCAACTAAACATCGTCATTGGCATTTCAATCGCATTTTTCACCAACTACCTTATTCTTCAGTTTGGGCAATCCGATGCCGGGTGGGCGCAGGCACTGGGTTTTGGAAAATGGAACTGGCGATGGATGCTGGGGCTGGAAACGCTGCCAGCCATATTCTACTTTTTGGGCCTCTTCTTCGTTCCCCGTAGCCCCCGTTGGCTTATGATGATGAACCGGGAAGAGGAAGCACGCAAGGTGATGAGACGCTTTAGTCCGGAAGAAGGAATTGCCGAACAGGTGAATGAAGTAAAAGCCAGTCTGGCCGAAAGCAGAAAGCGTAAACCCGTATCGCTCAACGATCTATTCGCCCCGGAATTACGGTTTGTACTCACTGTAGGACTGGTTGTGGCCGTCTTCCAGCAGATTACCGGAATTAACTCGGTGTTGTTCTACGCCCCAATGATCTTTGAGCAGACCGGCATTGGTACGGATAGTTCGTTTGTACAAGCTATTCTGGTGGGCCTGACTAATCTGGTAGCAACCGTGGTAGCAATGGCCACTATTGACCGACTGGGAAGAAAACCGTTGTTGATCGTCGGAATGGCCGGGATGGCCCTCTGCTTATTCGTTTTAACCTTTGGCTTCTATTCGGCCACCTACACCATTAGGGATGAGGCATTAGCCAGCTATCCCGCCGAGGTTGACCGCACTGCTTTAGAAACGCTCAAAGGGCAACAGTTTGAGAGTGAAGGAGCGTTTAAACTTGCCCTTACCAATACACTTGGAGAAAAAACCGTAGAGCAGTTTACTACTACCTTGGTAAACGGAGCTATATCACTAAATACACTGGTGATTCTATTGGGTATTCTGGGTTTTGTGGCTGCCTATGCAGGTTCTATCGGGCCGGTAATGTGGGTACTATTCTCCGAGTTATTTCCCAATCGGGTGCGGGGCTTGGCTATCTCCTTTGTCGGGCTGGTTAACTTATCCATAGCCTTTGGTATTCAACTAATCTTCCCCTGGGAATTAGCTCGTTTAGGAAGCGGTACCACCTTTCTGATCTATGCATTATTCGCCGTATTAGGGCTATTATTTATTGTTACCAAAGTACCGGAAACCAAAGGGAAAACGCTGGAAGAACTGGAGGCCTTGCTGGTAAAAAGAGATGTTGAATTAACTACAACCAAAACTAGCGCACGTCTGTAACGGGTGCGTTCACTAAAATGAATAGTCCAGAAAAAATAGTATTTGATTTAAGCGGCCATCAGTGGCAGTTTGAGGGCATCTCTCCCGGCCGGGGGATTGAATTAGGGTTTAATGAATTGCCTCCGGATATCACGGGAGATTCCTTCAATTGGTCGTTTGCTACCGTTCCCGGCGATGTGTATACCGATCTCTGGCGAGCGGGCTGGATTGATGACCCCCACTACGGACGTAACAGCCTAAAGGCGAAGTGGGTAGCCGAACGAGAGTGGTGGTACAAGCGGCAGTTTGACGTTCCCCCCGAAATGGAAGGAAAACGAATCCGGCTGGTGTTTGAGGGAGTAGATTTCGGCTGCGATGTGTGGTTCAACGGACAACTACTGGGCACCCACGAAGGTATGTTTTCCGCTTTCAAGTTTGATGTGACCGACCTGGTTCGTTTTGATAGCCTACGCTTCGGTACCAACGTGCTGATGATTCGACTGCATCCGGCTCCGCGCCGCTACAGTCAGGTGGCCGGTCGTAAGCCCGCCTGGCACGGCGATTATTGGGTAAGCTTACCCCCCACGGGCATCTGGCGTCCGGTCCGACTGGAGGCCACGGGAGAAATTACTATTGAAGATACTTACGTTCAGTCTACCATCAACCCTGATGGGTCGGCTGATCTTGCCATTCAGGTTGAATTGGAAAACCCCGTTGAAAGCGCTCGAAATGGTAATGTGGCTGTCGTGGTTACCGGAAAGAACTTTGAGTCGGAAGAATACAGAGCTCAAGTAAGTCAGTCGGTGGAAGCCGGTGATACTCAACTTAAGCTTGCGGTATCTGTACCCGATGCCCAGCTGTGGTGGCCCTGGGATCGGGGCGAGCAGCATTTGTACCAGGCAGAAGTACGGGTGCGGGATGAGCAAGGAAATTTTCAGGATCAAACCGAAACCAGCTTCGGAATTCGGGAGCTGAAAATGACGCGAAATCCCGGCTTTAGTGAGAAGCAAGTAGAAAATCCCTGGACAGTGAATATTAACGGCCAACCGCACTTTATGCGATCCGGCACCTGGGGCGGGCCACCGGACATCTTTTTCGGACGAGCCCACCCATCCAAGTATCGGGAATTGATCCGACTGGCCAAGGAAGCTAATCTCAACAACCTGCGCATCTTCGGTTGGCACCCCCCCGAGATACCCCTCTTTTATCAGCTTTGCGATGAAGCCGGAATCACCGTCTGGCAGGATGTGGTGCCCCTGGCTAGCCTCTCGCTTCCCAAAGACGAAGATTTTAAGCAAGTCGTATTCGCTGAAGCTATTCAACTAGTAAAGCGGCAGCGGAATCATCCCAGCCTGGTGCTGCTCGAGGGTTCGGAAGAACTATTTATGACGGCGGCCGACCCGGAATACAATCTGGAATTTGTCAACGAGCTAGGCGAAGCCATTCGCCCCTATACTTCCCTGCACTTTTTACCTTCCTCTCCGCTAAGCGATGAAGTAGGACTAAAGTTAGGGTTTAAACCGAACGAAAGCTTTCATGCGAACGACCTGTTTTACGGAGAAGGAGAGTTTACGATGGAAGAGTACTTCCCCAGTCTGGACTACGCCGTAATTCCCGAACTGGCCATCTCTTCCTGTCCCAATGTAGATAGTATCCGTAAGTTCATTCCTGAAGCGGAACTATGGCCTCCTGGCCCTAGCTGGGGGCATCACTGGACTGACTTTGATGTGCTCAAAACCCTCAATTTTGAAGTGTTGGGCGATGTCTCTACGAACTCATTAAATGAGTTTGTAGAAGCTACCCAAGTAGCCCAGGGTACTATCTTTCAGTACGCACTGGAGTATTACCGAACCCGTAAGCCGCGAACCAGCGCCGTGTGCATCTGCCACTATATTACTTTCGCCCCGGATATGAAATGGGGGATCGCAGATTACTATCAGCAAACCAAGCTCTCGTATGATTACGTGCAGCGGGCTTATCAACCGTTGCTAATCACTTTGCAGTACAACCGCCGCCGCTGGTTACCCGGTGAGACTTTTAGGGGAGCTATTTGGGTAGTAAATGATTATTTCCGCACCTACGCCAACTGTATTGTCCGTCTACAATTTCTGGATCAGAATCAATATGTCCTAGAAGAAAAGGAGATCAATATTACTGCCATTGGGGAAGACAGTTCCTCGTCAGTAGCGGAAGTAACGTGCGAGGTTCCAGGAGCAGTAGGTGAAAAGTTCTACGCTAAACTCACCTTGAACGATGAGCACGGACAGGAGCTTTCGGCAAATGAGTATACACTGTTGGTAGCCGATGAGCCGACTGATCGAGCCAGGCTACGGGAGCTAGGCGAGGAGGCTCGACGTATTAAGGATTATTTCGGCTGGGCAAGCTACTTCCGCTACTTCCGGGGGTTATCCGGGGAAGATGGTTCTACTGAGGCGGATGAGCAACTGCCCACGGCGGATGGGTTTTAGCTTTAACCTAGTTTTTAACTGAAGATATAGCAATGAGGGATTCCGCTACTAAAGTGTTATTAAGCCATCAGCAGGGGGTGGGCGTTATTTCGCTGAATCACCCTCCGGCTAATGCCTACGATATTGATCTGATGACTCAGCTGGAGCAGCAGGTGATAGCTGCCAATGAGAATAACGATATACGGGCGGTCTTACTGAACAGTGCCCTGCCTAAGTTCTTCTGTGCCGGGGCCGATATTCGGGTGTTCGGGGAGAACGATATCGCCACCAATCAGGTACTGGTCGCTAAGGCTCGTCAGGTAGCGGAACGTATCAACAGTAGCAATAAGATCTATATCGCCGTACTTACCGGGCACACGTTAGGCGGTGGGCTGGAGCTAGCAATGGCCTGTGACCTGCGCCTGGCGGCCGAAGGAGACTATTTGCTGGGCCTGCCGGAAGTAAAGCTGGGTCTCATACCCGGTAATGGTGGTACCCAACGGTTTCTTCGACTAATTGGGGCTGCAAAAGCCCTGGAGCTAATGGTTACCGGAGAAAGTATTCATCCTTCTGAAGCCTTTCGCCTAGGACTGGTCAATCGTCTGTATTCGGCTGATATGATTGCGGAAGAATCCATGAAATACGCTCAGGCTCTGGCTTCAGGACCTTCTTTGGCTATTGCGGCTATCAAGCGCAGTGTTTGCCTTGGGGAAGGAATGACTTTAAGTGTGGGGCTAAAGTTAGAAGAAAGCCTGGTAAACCCTTTATACAACTCAGAAGATGCCGCAGAAGGATACGCTGCTTATGTTGAAAAGAGACTACCTCGATTTAAAGGAAAATAGAAACCTAGAGTCAGAAGACGGAAGACAGGAGTCCGAAGACTGGATACCAAAGTTAGAAGTTTGAAGAAGGAAGTTCAAAGTTCAGAGTTCAGAGTTTGGAAATGAAGATTGAGCAATTAAATGAAATTAGGAGATCTAAGTAATGAGCAGTAAACAATGAATAGTCACACATTAAATAATTAGCAATCATCCAATTAACAATCGCACCATTGAACCATCGAGCTTTAAGCCACTGACCAATAACCAAAACGCTAGAACACTTTAACACCTAAACACTATAATACAATAACACCAAAAAAATGGAAGACCTAACAACCAAAGAAGCAGTAAAAGATTATCGCTGTTACATCAACGGTCAGTGGATTGATCCCTCCGGGGAATGGATAGAAGTACAAAACCCCGCTAACGAAGAAGTATTTGCCCGCGTAGCCGTAAGCACCCCCGATCAGGTGAAGTACGCTCTGGAAACCTCCGAAAAGGCTCAGTTAGCCTGGCAGGCGTTACCGGCTATCCAACGTGGAAACTATATTATGAACATCGTCGATCTGCTGAAGAGAGAGCGGGACTATTTCGCCCGACTGTTGGTGATGGAGCAGGGGAAAACCCTGGCCGAAGCCTACGGTGAAGTAGACGATACTATGCGTTACCTGAGCTACTCGGCTGAGGCCGCTCGCCGGTTGGAGGGAAGTATTTTCCCTTCGGATAATCCGCACGAGCAGTTATCTATTCATAAAGTACCCTACGGAGTGACCATCGGTTTGTGCGCTTATAATTATCCCTTGGCACTCATTGGCCGGAAGGTAGGGCCAGCACTGGTAACCGGGAACAGCATGATTATTAAGCCTCACGAACTAACCCCCGTTACCGCATCGGAGTTCTGTCGATTAGCGGATGAAGCCGGACTACCGGCCGGAGTGCTAAATCTGGTGGTAGGCACCGGGGCCGACGTAGGCCGTATGCTGGTAGAAAGCTCAATTACAAAATTGGTGAGCGTGACCGGTAGCATTCGGGCCGGGCAGGAGATTTACAAGTCGGCGGCCCCCAATATTACCGCACTTTCGTTAGAGTTAGGCGGAAAAGCTCCCTTTATTGTACTGGACGATGCCGATATTGACAAAGCTGCGGAAGCTGCCGTAACCGCCCGCTACGCCAATTGTGGGCAGGTTTGTATCTGTAGTGAAATGATTATGGTAGACGAAAAGGTAGCTGATGAATTTACCGACAAAGTACTCAAACAGGTGGCAAAGCTGAAAGTAGGTAACCCGATGGAAGCAGTTGATATGGGACCAGGAGTAAGTACTGCCGGCTTAGCTCGAGTAAATGATATAGTGCAGCAGAGTGTGGCGCAGGGAGCTGAATTGGCTACCGGAGGCAAACGGCCCCAAGGTGAATACTTTGAACGCGGCAACTGGTACGAACCTACCGTATTACTGAATGCCAAGAATGATCACGCGGCTATCGAGCAGGAGATATTTGGTCCGGTGCTGCCCATTATGCGAATATCCGGATACGAGGAAGCCTTGGCATTAACCAACGCCCGTCAGGAGGGGCTATCAGCTTATTTGTATACGAAGGATTATACCCGCTTTATGCATGCTATCGATAATCTCCAGGTAGGCACCATCTTCATTAACCGGGGCATTGTCGGATACATCCAAGGCTATCACTCTGGCCATAAACATAGTGGCTTGGGTGGCGAAGACGGGGTATACGGTATAGAAGGTTACCTACAAAAACGAACTATCTACCTTTCTTACTAACCGGAGACAGAATTCCGGACTCCAGTCTCCAGATTCCAATTATATAATATCTATGATCAACCAAAAGCCAATTCAACTCAAAGGCATCACCTGGGATCATACCCGAGGCTTCACCTCAATGGTGGCTACGGCTCAGCGGTTTCACGAGCTACATCTGGAGGTGGAAATTGAGTGGAAAAAGCGATCACTTCAGGCTTTTGCCGACGAACCCATCGATCAGTTAGCCCAGCGGTACGATCTGCTGGTCATTGATCATCCCTGGACCGGCTTCGCGGCTCGCACCGGAGTTATTCAACCCCTGAACGATTTGATACCCAATAGCCTGCTGGAGAATTTAGCAGCAAACTCAGTTGGGAAATCGCACGAAAGTTATTCGTATAATCAGCAGCAGTGGGCATTGGCCATTGATGCCGCTACTCCGGTAGCTGCCAGCCGTCCCGACCTGTTGCACAAATACAACTGTGAACTACCTATCAGGTGGAATGATTTGTTGGCACTGGCAAAAGGGGGAAAGGTTGCTATTCCCGGCATTCCGCAGGATACTTTGATGAGCTTCTACATGCTGTGCTCTACCCTGGGCGAAGACGTGTGTAGCACCTCAGATTACGTAGTATCAGAAAAAATAGGGGGGCAGGCGTTGACAATGTTACGCGAATTGGGTAAGCACATCAAACGGGAATGTTTCGACTGGAACCCGATTCAGGTCTACGAAGCAATGACACTGAGTGACGGTTACGTTTATTCTCCCTTTGCTTACGGCTACGCCAACTACGCTCAGGAGGGCTACGCCCGTAAATTACTCACGTTTCACGATACGGTTAGTATTGATGGGCAGAACCTGATCACTACCCTGGGCGGCACTGGACTGGCTATCTCCGCCCATTGCCAGCATACGAAATGGGCCGCTCGCTACGCCGCCTACGTAGCCCACCCGGATATTCAGAAGGCACTTTACGTGAATTTTGGTGGTCAACCCGGACATCGGGAAGCCTGGTTGGATGAAAGTAACAATACGCGGTTGTCTAACTATTTTCGCAGTACGTTGCCCACCCTGGATCGAGCGTTTTTACGTCCCCGCTACGCCGGGCATATGTATTTTCAGGATCGGGCCGGGGCACCTATCCGGGAGTTTATGATGCAGGGTGGAGATAGCCAATTATTACTACAAGAATTAAATCAGCTTTACCGGGAATCGCTGGAGAAAACGCAGTGATTTCAGTTGATAGGGGATAATTGAAAGTGGATAGCTGGTAGGGAATATTATTTTTCATAGTCCTCAAAATGGACGAAAATGTAGGGACTTGATTCATCAACTTCACTCTCAGCGAAATTTAAAACTAACGTACAGTCTATCACATATAATTTATATGAAGGATTTACGATTGCAAACAGTTCAACATACTGATATTCAATGATTCATCAACTGTCCACTGTTAATTTTCAAATAGTATAATGAAGCTACTGGAAGGCATCACCGTATTAGAATTTTCTCAGTTTATGGCAGGACCATCCGCCGGACTGAAAATGGCTGATCTGGGAGCTAGGGTTATCAAAATTGAACGGCCTGGCAGTGGTGAAGGTGGCCGGCAAATCGTAATCAAAAACTTATTCGTAGGTAACGACAGCCTAGTATTTCATACGATCAACCGCAATAAAGAATCCTACGCGGCTAATTTGAAGAATGAAGAAGATCTGGATAGAGTGAAAAAACTGATCGCCCAGGCTGATGTCATGACCCACAATTTTCGTCCGGGGGTGATGGAAAAAATTGGGCTAGACTACGCTTCGGCACAAAAGAACAATCCCCGGATTGTGTACGGGGAGGTGAGCGGCTACGGTAGTCAAGGTCCCTGGGCTAGCAAACCCGGACAGGACTTACTGGTGCAGTCGGTATCGGGTTTGACCTACCTTACCGGCAACAAAAACGATCTGCCCACCCCGATGGGTATGGCCGTGGTAGATATGCTTACCGGAACGCACCTGGCTCAGGGGATACTAGCCGCTTTGGTGCAAAGAGGAAAAACCGGAGAAGGGGCGAAGGTATCGGTTAGCCTGCTGGAGTCTGCACTGGATTTTCAGTTTGAGGTGCTCACCGCCTACCTGAATAGTGAACAGCCACCACCCCAGCGGGCGGAGACAGGTAATGCCCATGCCTATTTAGGAGCTCCCTACGGGGTGTATCCTACCCAAGATGGTCATCTTGCCATTGCGATGATCCCTTTGCCTAAGCTGACTGATTTTATGCAAACTGAACTGCCGGAAGCATATAAAGAGACTGACGCCTGGTTTGAGAAGCGGGACGAAATTATGGGCTGGTTAGCCAATCATTTTAGGCAAAAAACCACCCGAGTTTGGTTGCATTCGCTGGAATCTGCGGGGGTATGGTGTGCCGAGGTGCTGAACTACGCTGAACTGATGAATCATGCCGGATACCGGGTGTTACAGATGGAGCAAGTGGTAGAGACCGCTGATGGGACAAAAATTCAGACTACCCGATGTCCGATTCGGGTAGATGGGAAGCGGGTATTCTCCCGCAAATCTGCCCCTAAGGTAGGGGAGGATAACCTGCGTATTGAAGCAGAATTAGACCTAAGCGACTTGCCCCGATGAAACCACTGCACGGAATTACGGTTGTAGACTTTAGCCAGTTCTTATCGGGTCCTTCGGCCAGTTTGCGATTGGCCGACCTGGGGGCCAGAGTAATTAAAGTAGAGCATCCCGAACACGGTGATATTGGTCGTAACCTTTATATGTCCAGTGTTCGTATCAACGAGGAATCTTCGTTCTTCTATGCCATCAACCGGAACAAAGAGAGCTTCGCCGCCAACCTCAAAGATGAAAATGACCTAGCTAAAGTGCTGAAGCTTATCGATCAGGTCGATGTAGTGATGCATAACTTCCGTCCCGGAGTAGCTAAGCGACTGGGAATATCCTACGAAACCATCAAGCAACGAAAGCCTAGTATCATATACGGGCGTATTTCTGGTTACGGTATCGAAGGTCCTTGGGCTGGTAAACCTGGTCAGGATTTGCTAGTGCAGTCGATTTCGGGACTAACTTGGCTGAGTGGAAATGAGGGCAATGGACCGGTTCCAATGGGGTTAGCAATAGCTGATATATTCACCGGCGCCCATCTGGCGCAGGGAATCTTGGCGGCATTAGTGCGTCGGGGTATCAATGGAGAGGGAGCACTCATTGAGGTAAACATGATGGAGTCTATCATTGATCTCCAGTTTGAAGCTATCACTACCTACTTACAAGATGGTGGGAAACCGGTAAAGCGAACAGCTCACAACAACGCTCATGCCTATCTGGGCGCACCCTACGGAATTTACCAAACCAGTAATGGCTATCTTGCCCTGGCAATGGGACAGATACCGGTTTTGGGGGAGTTATTAGACTGCCCCGATTTGCTGAAGTATCGGGAAAAAGGAAGTTGGTTCACCCAGCGGGACGAAATTAAGGCGATTCTGGCAAAGCATCTTACTCGCCAAGCCACCGAATCCTGGCTGGAAATACTGGAACCAGCCGATATCTGGTGTGCTGATGTGCTGGATTGGGATCGCCTACTGGCTCATGAAGGGTTTAAAGTACTCAATATGATTCAGTCGGTAACGATGAGTAATGACTTGTCTTACCAGACCACTCGTTGTCCGATAACGCTAAATGATGAACAGCTAATTTCCCGTCGGGGCGCGCCTATTTTGGGCGAGCATAATGCTGCGTTAGATGAAGAGTTCGGGCTATGAAATACACCTACTGTCAACTAAACTAGCCTGAATAACGTCAACAATAGCTAAGCCCATTTCCCAAATCCGCTACCGTTTGCTGTTTATGGTATTTTTTGTGAGGTGATCAACTACATGGATCAGAGTAATACTTCTATTACTGCCTTCGCCATTAGTAAGCACTTAGCCTTGAGTAGTGTACAGATGGGACTGATTTTCTCAGCATTTGTCTGGACCTACGCGGGCTTGCAAATTCTGGGGGATACTGGTTGACAAAGTAAGACCTCGTATTCTTTACACCTTTCGGCTTCCAATCTTAAAACTATGAACTCTGAATCCTAATCATTACTGATGTTGACTGCCTTAGGCTATTTTCTCATATTGCAGAGTGAATGAACAACAACGCCTACTACGACTACTGAAGCTGATTGCCCTACTGTCTTCTCCGTTGCGCCGAACCGCCCGGCAGTACGCTGACTTGCTAGAAGTGAATAAAACTACCATTTATCGGTATTTCCGTACCATTGAAGAAGCCGGCTACACCCTGTTATTAGACAATGAAAACCAGTATTACCTGGACCGATCTGCTGTTCGTAGCCAGCACTCGGAGCTACATTTCACGGAGGAAGAGGCCCAGATACTAGGGGACCTGGTGCGTAGCTACGACTCGCCCTTTCAGCAGGATTTGCTTAACAAAATTTACACCCACTCTACTCTTAATGAATTAGCCGATAGTCTGGCTGATGCCCAGCAGTCGGTTCGTTATCGTACGCTGAAGGAGGCTATTCGGGAAGAGCGGCAAGTGATTCTGAGACAATACGTCTCTATGAATAGCCAGCAAATAAGCGACCGACGGGTAGAACCCATTGGCTTTTTGCATCGCGATACCCTGGTAGAAGCCTATGATGTTGAAAAAAAGGCAATGCGGCATTTTCGGTTGGAGCGAATTGCCGAAGTAAAACGGAGCCAGACTTACTTTCAGTACCGGGGCGAACATCGTCGCAGCCAGACCGACCCCTTTCGGGTAGCTGATTTACAGCCCGTTGAAGTTATATTGAAACTTACCCCAACGGCGGCTCAGCAAATGAAGGAACTGTACCCGGCCACTGAACCGTACCTTCAACAACAAGATGACGCCATCGTTTTTTCTGCACCAGTAAACCGAGAGTATAAGTTGATTGATCGTTTGTTACTGAGTTTATGTGACGAAGTGCAGGTCGTATCTCCCCCTCAGCTCCGTACACACTTACAAACTTTCTGGGAGCGTAATACTATCTGATTTATGTTTATTCGCTTGCCTCACTATTGCTCTTTATTCTAGCTATTTTCTAATTTTTCGCTCTGGTCTGAAAAACTTTTTTTAGCAGTTGCGGAAGGTGCAACTCTGGGATGGTATTCTTGTCATAGATAGATTTAACGAATAGTATTATGCAAGAATTAACAATTTATGACCGGACTTTTTTCGGAGAAAATGTTGGAGAAGTACAAATTACGATAAGTGGTGAGATTACCACCGTTCGGGAGATTATTACCGCCCGGGTTGAGGCTGAGGTTAGTAGCTATAATCGGCAACAGGTTCAGTACTTCCGGGGTCTGGTACAACCTTCGGAAGGAGAACAAACCCAGAATGGTTTTCGGCTAAAAACCCGTCAGAAAATTGATCCCGAACAACATACCTACCTGGCATTAGATTGCTTTCTGAAAAACCAGTACTTCATTCTGATTGACGATGTTCAGGCCGAGTCGTTAGATCAGGAAGTTACTCTTCGCCCCAAGACCGAGATCAGCTTTTTAAAGTTGACACCCTTAGTCGGTGGCTAATCACGTAACGCGCTGATAAAGAGTACTTCATATATTTTCCGTTATCCACCATCCATTTTCCACTTTCAATTGATAGGACATCATGGCAATACAGACTCTACGTAAAATCTTCTTTGGCAACTTTGTACTAAAAGAACATCCCGAACTACAATCTTTATTAACTCGAATGTACCGCGAAGGGCAAACTGAAACCGACTACGGGGCAATGTGGATGGATAAAAACTTGTCGGAAACCTTCACTTATCAACAGATAAAAGCTAAAAACCCCGCTGAGAAGAGAGGCATAGTGATAGAGCTGGTCTCCATGCTGCCCAAACTTAAGGCCCGACTTGCTCAGAGAAACACTTACGACTACGACGAACCAGATGTGGTTTTAGAAAGAATGGCCAGTTTGCTGCTAGACCGACTTACTCGACAAAAGCTAGCGCTCCAGGAAAGTGACTTTGTCTTTCTGCTGAATACCTACGCCAGCGTTCCCGATCGGGCGTATTTTTATTTGAACTACTGGCCGGTGGGGCATACGGTTAGGCAGTTAGAACGATTTGCGGCTGAAAATACCCTCAGCGCTGATTTTCAGGCTTTTTTGGCTCAATACATACAGCGAGCAGATTTTGATCAGCAGCGGCACTATTGGGGC
>CAKZYJ010000404.1 GCA_937884755.1 uncultured Flammeovirgaceae bacterium | reverse complement strand
CGATATTGTGCTGATAATCTTCCGGGTCGTGCCCCCCGTAAAAAGTCCAGAAGCCCCGACCGAATTCGCCGTGGATGTACTTTGCTTCGTGGGCTTCCCGATTTTCTCCCAACACTATTACATTCGGTCGCAAATACTGCTTACGGAAAGCAGTGGTAGCTCCTAAGAATCCTTTAATCGTTGTCTCATGGTTTTGAGTAAGCATCGTAGGAATTGGGTCCCATTTGGCAGAAAACTCAAATAGCGAAAAATAATCCCGTTCTCGAGGAATGGGCCTAGTACTCAAATCAATATCAATGGTAGAAAATTCAATCTCCCAGGGGTTAATTACTACCTCGAAGTTTCTAAAAGCAAACGTATTGCTGAAGTCTAGTTTCTGGTTAGCGGCCCGGTCTACCGGGTCACCGTCGTAGACCGCTGCAGCCATGTCGGTAGCGGCAGTAGCGAGGGCTACGTCGTACGTATCAGTTGCCGAGCACATGGCAAACATGTATCCCCCATTTAGTACAAACTTCTGGATTTTCTCGGCCACGGCCAGTTTCAGTTCAGATACTTTCTGGTAACCAAATTTTTCAGCAATTCCTTCACACTCTCGGCGCTGGGCTTGGTACCAGGGGTGCATATGAAAAGCCATATGAAATTTACCGTACTGCCCAGTAAAGTCTTCGTGGTGTAAATGTAGCCAATCGTATTTCTTCAGATCATCTACTAGCACCTCTTCATCGTAGAGCTTATCATAAGGTATTTCAGCATAATCCAAAGCAAGTAAAACCGCATCATCCCACGGACTTTCCGAACGAGGAGTGTAAACTGCAATTTTTGGATATTGCTCCAGACGCATTAAATCTTGATTGGAAGAAGGACTAGCAATTACGGCTGCTATCTGATCAGCTTCCTCATCAGACATAGTCTGGTAGGTTACTCCGCGGATTACTGTTTCGTTTTCTATCACCCGGGTATGCTCACAGATAAATGACCCTCCGCGGTAATTCAATAACCAGTCGACTGGGATGTCCTGTTGTAGCACCCAGTAGGTTAAGCCGTAAGCTTTCAGATGGTTAGCCTGGGAACCATCCATGGGAATGAATATTTTCGTTGCGTTAGCCCAAATCGGGAATAGCAACAGTATAATTACGCATCGAATCATCAGAGCGAGGTTAGGTAATTACTTAAGGTACAATGATTCCTCTGAATTAGCAACTGTCTACTGCTGGGTAAAGATCAGCCACTGCACTCCTAAACCGAACGTAAGCGACTTATAATCAGAAGCTAAGGTTAGTACTACTACTAGTTTTTAAAATAACACCGTTAATGCTTACTCTACCGGCAACTGCGTGAATTGGCCGTTAACGAGCCTAAAGATGCGTAAGGGATTTGCATTCTTTAATGCATCAGGTAGCCCATTCTGGGGGAAATTCTGGTAACAAACTGGCCGGGTAAAGCGATTTATTGCCAAAGTTCCTACCGACGTAGTACGGGAATCCGTAGTGGCTGGAAACGGCCCACCGTGAACCATAGAGTGACAAACTTCCACCCCGGTAGGAAATCCATTAACTAACAACCGTCCCACTTTTCGTTCCAAAATTTCAATGAGATCAGAGTACTCAATCAAATCATCTTCGGTAGCCTGTAAAGTAGCGGTGAGATGACCTTCCAGATTGTTAGCTATCTCCAGCATCTCGTCTTTAGACTGGGTAGCCACGTGCAAACTGGATGGACCGAACACTTCTTCCGATAGTTCAGGTCGGTCAAGGAAATTCTGGGCGGAAGTACTAAAGATATATCCTTCGGCGGAGGTATTAGCCCCCGAACGCTCGCTATTGGCTACGGTAGTTACGCCTTCGGTATCGCTAAACTGGCTGGCCCCCTTTAAATAGGCCTCGCCAATACGGTCGGTCAGCATAGCATCCATCGTCATTCCGCTTAATTGCTGTTCCGCCTTATTCAATAAGAGATCGGTCTCTGATGATTTGCCGCTTATCAACACTCCGGGATTTGTACAGAACTGCCCTACTCCCAAAGTGAGTGAACCAACCCAGCCTTCACCAATCTTCTCGGCCCGTTCCTTTAGTGCGCCAGGCAAGACGAATACTGGATTTATACTACCCATTTCAGCATACACCGGTATAGGCTCATCTCGTTGATTAGCGGCATCAAATAACGCTTTACCCCCTCGGAACGACCCGGTAAACCCAATGGCTTTTATAAGCGGATGCTGCACAATGCCCATTCCTACTGCGACTGACTGCCCCTGCACTAATGAAAATGTGCCCTTTGGCATATCGCAGGCTTCCACCGCTTTAGTAATAGCACGACCTACCAGTTCGGAGGTGCCGGGATGAGCCGGATGGCCTTTTACTACAATGGTACAACCCGCCGCTAGTGCCGAAGCAGTATCTCCTCCAGCCACCGAAAAGGCTAACGGGAAATTGCTAGCACCAAATACTCCTACTGGCCCTAAAGCAATCTGCATCTGCCGAATGTCTGGTTTAGGAATTGGTTTACGGTCGGGAATGGCAGTATCGATTCGGGCATTTACCCAAGAGCCTTCCCGAAGTAGTTCGGCAAACAGTTTTAGTTGATTGACTGTACGTCCTCGTTCGCCCTGAAGGCGACCAGTGGGTAACCCAGTTTCTTGCTGGCAACGCTCGATCAGCGTATCGCCCAGAGCCATAATTTCTTCGCCAATTCTTTCTAAAAAATCAGCCCGTTCCTCATCGGACTTCTTGCGATATACCACAAATGCCTCTTCAGCCATTTTTACCGCTTGATCTATTTCTTCGGAAGAAGCTTCAAAAAATTCGGTAGATAAAGCCTCAGCAGAAACCGGGTTAGATGCCGTAAAAGGCTCAGTATTGGATCGAGTAAATATACCCGCAATTATTTGATCACCAGTTATTTGCATATTAAGTGTTAAAGTATAGATTTAAAAAAATTATTCAACGGTATTGGTTAACGTGCCTATGGGTTCTATAGTAATATTAATTTCATCGCCCGATTGTAAAGTGAAGTCGCCTTCGGGAATAATCCCCGTTCCAGTCATGAGATAAGAGCCATTGGGGTAGTCTATCTCCCGGTACAGGTAACTTACCAAATCGGTAAACTCTCGCTTAATTTGGTTCACCTGGGTAGCATCCCGGAAGGCCACGTCGCCGTTACGGCGGATAGTTAGGTGAATATCAGCATCGCTGGGAAATGGTTGATTCGTAACGTACAAGCATGGGCCGATGGAGCAACTTCCTCGGTAACTTTTGGCCTGCGGCAAGTACAGTGGATTCTCCCCTTCAATGCTCCGGGAGCTCATGTCATTACCGATGGTGTAGCCCTGAATATTGCCCTGAGAATTAATAAGGAGAGTGAGTTCGGGTTCCGGCACATCCCAAGTCGAATCTTGCCGTATCCTTACCTGCCCTCCATGACCCACGGTGCGGGCAGCAGTGGCTTTGAAGAACAGCTCAGGACGGGCAGCTACATATACTCGATCGTAGAAATCGCCGCCACCCGCTGCCTTAGATTCTTCCATCCGGGCATCGCGGCTACGGTAGTAGGTAACTCCCGAAGCCCAAATTTCCTGATTTCCGATGGGAGGCAGAAGGTGATCACCGTGCAAAAGCTCAGCGCCCTCATCACTTTTCTCCCACTCAGTAAATTGACTATCTATTTTCGAGAATAAATTTTCCTGGTTGACTAGTTCGTCCCAGTCTTGGTCAGAGTTGAGAAAAAATTGCTCCTGATAATAAAGTAGTATTC
>CAKZYJ010000403.1 GCA_937884755.1 uncultured Flammeovirgaceae bacterium | reverse complement strand
GTCATGTAGGTCATACCGGGTACTCCGTTGATGACTTTCTCCAGCGGGGTGGCTACAGTATTGGAAACTACCTCAGCGTTGGCTCCCCGGTACTTAGCTCGCACCTTTATCGAGGGAGGGGCAATCTCTGGGAAAAGCTCAACAGGAAGAGTGAAAAATGAAAGAACTCCTAATAGGGTGATGAATAAAGAGATAACCAGTGAAAGGACTGGCCGCCGGATGAAAATGTCAAACATACGCTTACGCCTAGTGTTTTGGTGTTAGAGTGTTATTGTGTTAGATGAGTGTTACAGTATTATGTCTTAAACTAGCATATAAGTTACTATAACACCTTAATACACAAACACTATGATTATAATAATTCTGCTTCCTGTCGGGTCATCGCAATGATGCTATCCAGTCCTACGTGCTGCGGTTCAATCTCCATACCTTCCTGTAGGTTCTGAATTCCCTCAAATACAATCCGGTCGCCCGGCTCCAGTCCTGATTCTACAATGTAGTAGTGAGAAAAACGCGTCTTGGGAACAAAGTTTTTCATCTTCACCTGGTTAGTCGAATCCACTAAGAATACATAGTTCTTATCCTGGATCTCAAATACTGACTTTTGCGGAACGATTACGGCGTTCTCAATGGTGCTAGACAGGCTGATACGACCAGTGGCCCGGTGCTTCAGGATTTTTCCAGGATTAGGAAAACGAGCGCGGAAAGCGATAGAGCCAGTGCTAGCCTTAAATTCTCCTTCCATGGTTTCGATTAATCCGGTATGTGGGTAGGGCGATCCGTCAGCTAGAATAAGATTTACCTCATCTGAATTAGCTTCAGCATTACCGCGCATTTTCATATACTGAAGGTACTCACTCTCGGATACGTAAAAGTAAGCAAACACATTGCTGATGTCTGACGCAGTAGTGAGTAGCGTTCCGTGCTCAATCAAACTACCAGTTTTGAGGGGGATGCGGTCAATAATTCCATCGAAAGGAGCGCGAATACTAGTGTAAGATACCCGCATGGTAGCATTAGTCTCAGCCGAACGGGCTTCGGAAATGCGGGCTTTTACAGCTTCTAGGCGAGCCTGGGCCACATCAAGTTCGGTTTTGGATATTACATTCTTGTCTACCAGTACCCGGAGGCGATCAACTTCTAGCTCTACTGCCTTAGCTTCGGCAATGGTATTTTGCATATTAGCCTTGGCTTTAGCCAGTTCGGCTTTATATTCTTCGTCATTAATCTTGAAGAGTAGTTGACCTTTCTTCACTTCCTGGCCTTCATCTACGTAGATTCTTTCTAAAAATCCAGGCACCCGGGCTCGTAACTCAACATTCTGGATAGCTTGAATGTCTGCTACGTACTCTCGTTGGAGAGTGGTGTCACGCATCAGTACCTGGGTAACCGGAAGATTCTGTACCTCTTGTTGAGTGATAATTGTGGCTTTTTCGGTACAGCTAGTAAAGGCTAATGCAACCGATAACATAGCGATTAGTAGACCCTGAACTGATTCTTTCATAGACAAAAGTAAAATGAGTGTATGTTAACTTATGCGTATAAACGCACTATCTATAGAACTTGAAAAAGTATCAACTATTGTGCGATTTCTACATTTTTGATTTATTCTTTTTTCGTAGAACCAATCTTTTTGGGCATTATGTAAGGTAGATGTAATATGGCGACTCAAAAATTAGTTGCCGATACTGACAAATTCATCTACCGAAGAAGGAGGGAGGGGTGAAAAACAAGCCCATTCCCTTACTTGATTGTGGGTAAGCGACAACCCCACTTTTATTACAACACTTTATAAGCTAAAACTAATTCCAAAGAACGCTGCTTTCACTATGTTTTTTTAGAAAAGTAGCGCAACTATTTTAGAAAACGCTAAAAGTGAATCTGTCCAATTAATTTTCCTCTAATTTAGTATTATTCTACGGAAAAATAAAATTTATTTATGCAATAAAATTTCCCTAAGAATCTTACACCTTTAAATTTAGCTAAAAAAATAGAGAGCCTCGGTGGTACTCAAATAACCAAATTTTTGGTAGTGGTATTTGTACCTTGCCTTCAGTTTATATACTCTTCTTTCTTCACCAGCGTGAAGAATTTTTCGTCTGAAATAATGTAGCCCTGATCGTAGCAGAAGTAGTAGGTAGTACCACTTTTGGTTTGGTAGATATTGGTATAGTAGGTAAAATTAAATCCCTTTCGGGCTAACACATCGCGTCGCACTTTGGCTTTCCCGGTGGGGTTAAGTTCAGCTAGAATCCGGCGGTTCTTACGCAAGGCATTATTGATGTTGCGCATCAGCTTATTGGCATCGCTATTATGCCGGTTGTGGTAGCTATTGCGACACTGATCCGAGCAAAACTTCTGGTCCATCCGTCCGCGCAGCAGGGTGCCGCATTCCAGGCATTGTCGTTCTTCCGCACTCATATTGTCTGAGGGTTTAGGTGCTTCTGTAATAATGCACTTATCGGTTTGGCGTGAGTAACGATCATAAAGTGCCCGCCACCTTTAATGGGGATATAACCACTAAGGTAGCATACCGGAAATACCCGATCGTGTGTACCGTGAATGTGAATAACAGGCGTATCCCCCGAATTTCCCGGCCAGCGCATAATGGCGTTAATTGCCCACTGGGCAAAGCGGTTATCGGTTTCATTAATAATGTTTTTCAGCAAAGCCCGATGGCGTTCTGATACCGCATCAAACCAGAAGGGGGCCAGACGAATTGCCAGCGGCTTCACCCATCCGAACGGTAGTAACCGATACAAGCGAGTTCGGCGAAGCAGTTGCAGAAACTCGCTTAGCTCCTTTAGCTGCTTTACACTGGAAATCAGAAAAACCCGTTCACACTCAATTACACTGGCTATCTCCTGAGCGATAATTCCCCCGAAGGATAGCCCAACCAGTGTTACCGGCTGGGTGGTATCTATTTGTTCTATCAAACGACTGGCGTACTCCCTCAGTGATTCATTCTTCTCCGGTACCAGCCAATGGATAAATCGCTTTTCTACCCCCTCTAATCGAAGGTAGCGAAACGCCCGTTCGTCGGCCCCCAAGCCGCTAATGAAGTACACTAACGCACAGTTCACCATTCTCTATCTTGATAAAATAAAGCTTGAAAGCTAATCCGAATTTTTATAGAATTAATGAAACATTATCACCTTATTAGCATTTGTATTTTTCTTTATTTACCAATTACTTTCTCCATTGACCAATCTTTCCAATAGTCTTCGTTGATTGTAGATTCTACTTTTATATACAGTTTTTTATTCTGATTTTTTTCTAGTGGTAGTTGACCTATACCATTGATAATTTCAATTTCTTTATCATTGGCATACATTCTAAAAGTTTGCTCTGTATTACTGGAATAAGCTGCTAGATATACTTTAGCAATCTTATCACGATCATTTGATTCAACAAAGATGTTTAATTCATCAAACTTTAATTCTTGTGCGTTAATTTCTAGAGCTAACCTGTCTAGGATTCTTTTCCCTAGTAAATTCAATTTCATTTTCCCATACAATTGATAAAAATTAGATGATAGACTTTCAATGGATCCATCTATATCAATCTCCAATTTATTATTTACATTCTGGTAAAACTCTTTAAGTGCACGCTCAGCTAGGCCTACTAATTCAGCATTTTCAATATTTTGTGCTGCAAACTGATACATTGAATCTAGATGAATCATTCTTCGTCCTACATGATCATTCATTCCTTCCGTATCTTTTACAGCATTATTTATTCTTCTTTTATAAAGTTCGTACTCACTTTTTAGTGATTCATTAATCTGCTGAAGATAGTTTCTTTCTTTTGTGTCGTCACATGAAAATAACCCAAGAGCGACCAAGAATAATAAAATAGCTTTATTATTCATTTTTAAGAATAGTATTAGCACTTCAATAAATCTACCCAATTTCTTATCCATTTACAAACGGTTACAAACATTTACATACGAAAGTAAACGGGTAACTCCCGACTCTGGCGTTCGGCCTGTCGTTACTTTGCTGACGTCAATTCAATGTACTACGCAAAATTTCACGAGTTATGAACGCACTTAAAAATCACGTACAACTACTTGGTAACTTAGGTCTCGATACCGAAATCAAGCAACTGG
>CAKZYJ010000402.1 GCA_937884755.1 uncultured Flammeovirgaceae bacterium | reverse complement strand
TCCTCGACCGTTAGTGCTGCAGACGGTTTATTTTATTTGAATACTTTTTCGGTATCCCCTTCGTACAGCAGAAATACGGTAGGAAGTAAGATCAAGGACAGCAGGCCAAAAAAGGCTCCGGTGATGGCGTAAATGAGCTGAAATGGAAGTCCGATCACTCCTAACACGGTGTGAGCGTTGGTCCAGATCACCTTCCACTTACCGTCCTTTACAAAAGCGTAAAACTTGGTTAGTAGGTTTCGCCAGTGAATCAATAAGCCGGTGACGATGGCAAAGAGGAAGAAAAGGCCGACAAAACCAGATAAATAAAGTCCGATCACTGGAATCTGCCGGAAGTAATGCAGGTAGTAGATGGTGTTACTAAGTGTGGTACGTGGCTCCTTCACATCTTAGCTTCAGACTTTGCTATGACCACTACTTCGTCAAGCTCAGCTGTACCAGAGGTTAGCGTAAAGTTTACTTCCTGTACCTCGTTTTGAGTCACCGAAGTTTCCTTTCTGAGTGTCTCAAAACCCACCATAGAAACAGCAATGGTATAAGTACCTGCCTCCAGGTTCCTTATTTCGTAAAACCCACTCGAGTTGGTGGTCACTCCTGTAGTCGTTTCTACTACGATTACCGTAGCTCCAGGGAGAGGGTTATTCTCGTCATCGGTGATCATTCCTTGCAGATTGGCGGCCAATAGATGCGTACCAACAATGACAAGTAGTAAGGTAAGGCTAGGTTTCACTAAGTTTATTTAGATCAATTCTAAAAAAACGCAAATATGAGTAAGACTTCAGATAAAACCAATAGCTAGAGTAGTAAATTTACATTTAGCAAAAAATCGTATAACAGGTTCAGGAGTACTGACAGAAGCAGTTTTTTGCCACTATCTGATACTAATTTAATTTTGAAATTGCGTGTCGCGTGTAATTTAGCATTTTGATATTCATCAACTTATTCATTATCCGTTATCTACTCTCAATTTTCAATTAGTATGAGATATCATCTATCTAAAAAGCTAGTTAATGATACTTCTGAAAGCTTAGGTTGACTGCTTTGAGTTCTTCTTGGGAATCTCATCAAGTATCTTTCTCAGGTAAGGGCAGGCTGTTTCCAAAAGTGCTTGCTCCAGAATGTGTCTCTGTTCAGTAGGATGCTGTTCTAAACGAAGCTGTAACTGTGACAAAAAATTATCAAAAGCGTGGGTAGTTTCCATGGAGCCAGTACGTTAAGATTGAATCAGTTGGTAAACCTCGTGAATAGTTAAAGCTTCTCGAATAAGCCGTTTCAGAGCAGATACATCTTGTTGGCTTAAACAGAAGCCTACGTAAGCTCGCGAACTGTGTAGAATGACATAGGGCTGGCCCAGAAAATCGTAACAAAATTTATCAATTGTAAGCTGGTCAAGAACTCTTTGAAACTGGGCTAATTCGGCTCGGTTAAAGGAGGCACAACTACTACGATAGACTAGGGAGTAACATTGACAATCAGAACACCAGCTCATTTGAGCCTCATCGGTTTCATTAAGTGTAAGTGAGGATTGAGTATTACACATACGTAAGTGCTTTAAATAATTATGAATTAATCTGTTCTCTTTGGTGCCTCAGCTGAGTCAGGAGGTAAGTTCTTAACCCTCTGACCCACCAAGGACTTCAAGCTCTTGCAAAAAATGGATCAGTCTACCACTAGACTAACCGACTAGAGCGTATTTTTGGGTTAAATAGCTGTAGGTAATTAAGCAGCGCGAGTTTCCTAGCTACAATTTCACCTTTATATTATTTAGAATCATTATAAATAGCTGTAAAGGTAATGGGTATTCGGCTAGGTAGCAAGGGCTAGGTCTAACAATTTTAGGGTACTAGCAATAGTGAGATTGTTAGCTATATCTAATTATTTCTGCCGATTTGGAGAGGGTGTTGTGATGTTTTGGGCGGTAAACAAGTCATCACTTTTTTACAAGAATAGTAGGGGAGGGAAATAATTATACCAAAAGCGGACTAACTTTTAGCTGACTGATTTTCTTTTGTTTCCGTGTTTCGGGTGCCGTAGAAGTAGAGGGAGTGACTATCAACGGTAATATTGAATACTTCTTCAATCGTCTTTTTGATAGCCTCAATACGAGGGTCACAAAACTCTACTACCTCTTGGGTATCGGTCAGAATAATATGATCGTGTTGGCGGTAAAAGAATGATTTTTCGTAATGGGCTTTATCATCCCCAAACTGATGCTTGCGGATCAAATTACAGTCTAATAAAACCTCAATGGTATTGTACACCGTGGCTCGACTGACCCGAAAGTTTTCGTTCTTCATCTTGACGTACAGTGAATCTACATCAAAATGCTCTTTACTATCGTAGATTTGTTCTAAAATAGCGAACCTCTCCGGGGTTCTTCGCAGTCCGTTTTCTTCTAAATAGCTGCTAAAAACATTTTTTACTACGCTAAAATCATTTTCTGCTATCATAGTAGGGTTCTAAGGATGGTTGCTTCAACCTAGCACTTTTATCGGAGAGAGTATAAAAAAGTTTCAAAAAAAGTAAAGCTAGCCCCCCAAGAGCTAGCTTTCTAAGTACATAAGATAAAGAACTAAGCACTAATACTTTGAGGAGCCCAAACGGCACACATCATTCCAGGGGCCGCTTTGCCGGGGTTAGCACAGTCATCTTGCTCAAACCGGATGCAACTGGTGCAGTCCCGGTCGTCAGCCAGTTCAGCTTTCATGTTAAAGCTATCGCAGGTGTAGTGATTGCCTACTTTCACCTCGTGCACCTTGCACATTTGATCACTCATCAGGTGATCACAGTTTACGCAGTTATTTCCTAATCGAATTGCCATGGTTTTATTGTTTTTGGTGATGCTACAAAGTTACCAAAGAAACCGCCTAGAATGAATATAAATAACTGAATACCAATTATTTGTAATTAGATTGCTTCCAAATAACGGTGAGATTTGGCTAGAGATTGACCAACCGTATGCATAGTAACATGATGCCACTCGCTCATAAGCACCTCCTATTGGGTAGAAATCCGCTAACAGTAGCTATACACTAAGAAATAAGAAGAATATGAGTTACGATTTGTGGTTCTAGAGGTATATTCACTCCCGTGGTTCTAACAGTCCTAAATCCCAGGGGATTTGGCCGTAGGGTTTTCCCTGGCGATCCTGGTGGAGTACACCCTGAAAAATGAAGGGCGCATCGGATTGAGCCTCCAGGTACTCGTCGTAGCCCGCTCGGATCAGCTCTCCGTGGCTAATGGAGTTGGTCCACTCACTGTCGGCTTGTTGAACGTTATTCATCGCGGCGTAGGCCTGGGCTGAATCGGCAGCCAATGGTTGCCATTCCCCATCTAGACGCGAGGCAGTATAGGCTTTGAAGTAGCGGCGGTCTTCAGATAATCGAGCCTCAATCAGATTGAGATACAGCGTGCTGTCGGTATCAGTCAAGCGGTAGATATGACTAGCCTCAAAGATGTCACCCCGAAAGGCCAGTTCCGGTTCGCTCCAGTCGAAGGGAAAGTCCGTTACGCTGGTTTCCTCTCGCCACATATTTCCATTATCCGAAGTAAAGAACATATGCATGGTACTATCTTCCCGCATGGCCCAGAAATCCAGGAAGGTATCATCTTCGGGCCGTTGAACTCCCATTGGGGTTAGGGCCGACCAGGAATTGGGATCAGAGATATCATCTGAAGTGGCGAAGGCCGCCTGGTATTCCGGAGTCCAATTGGAGTCTTTGGCCTGGCAGATCAGGTACCATTTTTTGTGGGGGGTGAAGTAAAAGACTTGAGGGGCGCAGTGGTAGCCCGCGTGGTTGGGTAACACCACCGGCTTGGTTTCTCTGGCCTGATCAAAGTCGGTGAAGGAGGTGTAGACGATGGCATGACTGCGCTCGTGCCCGCGCAGAGTGCAGAATAAATGGTAACGGTCATCGTATCGAACAATAGAGGGATCTTTGATAGCAATCCATTCATCTTCCCCAAACTGGTCAGTGTCAATAATGGGGGCACCCGTTGTCCACGTAAAATTCGAAGAGAGAGTTTTGGGAGGTTGCTCGGCGGACTCTGTTTTCTTCACTTCACTGGAAGGTGAATTGCAGGCGAAAGCGAGGTGTAAAAATAGAAGAGCAGTAAAAGAGTATTTAAGAATTTTCATAGGGTCTTACTCAAATATTTATTTCAGTAAAGTACTAAATGTTGACTGTTCAGTCATCATTTCAGGTCAGAGGTATGACTTAGGAAAACGAAGACTCCATTTTTATTGCAGGTGACTACATCGGGGAAGAGATCGTTATTCAGGTCGGCAAGAGTAAAATCTACTCCCACTCCCGAATCATCGTCTATTAAGTAGGGAATAAAGTGCGGCTGCTCTTCCCGATACTCCAGTTTGAACCAGTATACCACGGCCGGGGCATCCGGCCTCCAGCCCATCTGCGGTCCCCGGGTCCAGACTCGTTTGCCGGTCACCAGATCCTGAATTCCATCCTGATCTATATCCACCAGTTTCAGGGCGTGGGGCTGGGAAAAACTGACTCCGTAAGCATTATTTTGGGGAGAATCTCCCATGATACGGTGTTCCTTAAATTGCACACCCTCATCCAATGAAGTTTGTTCAAACCAGGCCAAGCCCCATCCGTGGGCATCTAGGGTGGTAACCACATCGTTGAGGCCATCCCGGTTCACGTCGTAGGCGTACATCTGAGCACCTCCCGGACCAAAATCTGCTTCGTGGAAATGCCAGGGAGAGGATGACCTTTCCTCTCCGGGATTCGCCCACCAGCCCTCGCTTTTAATAAGGTCGGTACGCCCGTCCCCGTTCACGTCACCCAGACCCAGTCCGTGGGTAAACTTTTGCCAGTCCCACTGTTGAGAAATCCGATGGAATGTCCAAGGTTGGGTTGGATCTTCCTCCGGCTGTTGGGCGTAGCCCAGATACCCCTGGGTATGAAATACCAACTCGAGCTGACCATCTCCCGTAAGATCGTAGAAAGTGGGTGACTCGTTGTCTACCTCGGGATGAATCAGGTGCTTTGTCCAGTACTCCGCTTCACTCTGGGGATTCTCGTACCAATAGGCTGCTTCGCCGGGAAATCCAATGAGCAGAATATCGTTCCAATCATCGCCGTTAACGTCTTCCACCGCAACCACGAAGTTGTCGGAGTACTCCTCCCGTTTATTGAATACCTGAGGCTGGTAGTAGGTCTGCTTTTGCTGATAATCAGGACCCAGGTAGCAGTACGGACCGGCAATAATATCCGATATGCCATCCCGGTTTATATCCCCCACTGCCGCCCCTTCCGCGGTGAACTCAGAGGATAATGTGATTTTTTCAAACGAAGGTACGTGATCGCTTTGGGCAAAAACGGTGGTAATTGAAATGACGATGGCTACCGAAAGAGTCGTTAATCTATTCATAGCCGGGCGTTAGTGGTGGGAGAGGGATGCGTGGGCAGAAGCCCGTTCAGCTCGAAGTGGTGCTAGCCGCTCTAACACCCGCTGGGCAGTAGGTGACTCAACGGCTTCTAACCGCCGGCTGGTAAAATCCAGCAAGTTGGGAAAGGTGGATTGCTCCGCTAACCGGGCGGCCCGTTCGGGATCGAGTTCTACCAGAGGCTCAAAAGCGTACCAGACCATCAACGGTATATTATGATCTTGGGCATCCTCCGAGCGGGTGTTAAGCGCTTCCAGTATATCCCAGCGTTGTTCCTCAGGAATTCGTTGGAGGACCGATGCTAACTGCAGCCGCACCAATGCGGAATTATCCTGCCCAGCCATCGTGGCAAACTTAGCCAGAAAGTCTTCCGAAACCTGCTTATCTTCCGCCGCCAATTGAACCGCCCAGCCTCGCAGGTACTCATCGTCGTGATCCAGTAATTGCATCAACATGGAGTTGGTAAGACCCTCGGTGACATGAAGACTCCATAGTGCTCTAAGTTTATGCACGCCGTTGGGATCACTATCTAGCATCTCCCGCAAAGCCTGGTAGACTGCTTCATCCGGTCCTCGCTCTTGTAACAGCCGCCGGGCGTGGCGTACGTACCACTCGTTGGTATGTAATTGATATTCTACTAATTCAGTACTAGATTTTTCACTTAAATCGATTTGAACGAACTCATCGTCTTTATGACTGATCTTAAAGATACGGCCAAGGGTTTTGTCATGGATAGCTTCGTTAGTGTGGTGGCACTGATTCTTATCGTACCAGTCAATGGCGTATACCGAACCACTGGGCCCGAACCGGAAGTCCAGCCACTGCGACCAGGCATCATGGGTCAGCAGAAAGTCTTCTCGATGGATGCCCACGTACCCGGAACCTCTTCGTTCTACCAAATCGACATTCACCCGGTTGCCGTGGATGTTATTCATAAATATATAATCCCGGTACTCTTCTGGCCAGTGTTCAGCACCCAGGTAGAACATAGCCCCCGCGTGAGAGTGTCCGCCTCCGACTGAGCCGGAACGGCCATTGCCCGCCTCCGAACCCCGGTTGCCTACCCAATGCACGTGGTCGGCAACGGTTTTGATGTCGTCGTAGACGTAGGGATAGTTGTGCTCTCCAAACTGTCGGCGGTACCAGGCACCCGGAATGATATGCCACAAATGCGGTAAGATGTTGGCCGAGACAAACATATGTCCGTACTCGTTGAAATCCAGCCCCCACAGATTGCTGATACCCCGGGCGTACACTTCAAATTGATGCTCGGTAGGATGGTAGCGCCATACACCCACATTAAGTTTCTCTCGTTCGTCATCCGATGCGCCGGGTTTTCCTATGTTAGATCGGGTAGTAATACCCGTGGTTCCGTACAACCAGCCATCCGGTCCCCAGCGAAAACTGCTCAACGTTTCGTGGGTGTCCTGATAGCCCCAGCCGTCCAGTAGTATCTGTGGTTCACCGGCGGGTTGGTCACCACTTTCGTCAATAGGAATGTACATCAGATAAGGAGCAGCGCCCACCCAAACCCCGCCGTGGCCAATTTCTAATCCGCTTACCAGGTTCAGCCCATCTTTAAAGATAGTTCGCTTATTCAGTTTCCCATCACCGTTCGTATCCTCAAAAATCAGGATTCGATCTTTGCCCTCTCCCTCAGGAGCTTTTTGGGGGTAGGTGTGGGCTTCGGCAATCCAGACGCGATTGCGGTCGTCCAGGGTAATGGCAATCGGGCGGATCACCTCCGGCTCGCCCGCAGCTAGGGTTATTGAAAAGTCGTCGGGTAATTCCATCTCCTTAGCGGCCTCTTCGCCAGTTAGTCCGGCGTGCTTGATAATGTCGAAGGGGGGTAGCAGCACAATCTCGTCAGGACGTAGTTCATTGGGGAAGTCGGGTCGGGAGGCATAAAAGCGGAAGTCATCGAAGCTGATGTGAGCCCATACGTCTTCCTCGTTGTTATCGGCGGTAAATATCCCAGTTTCATTATCGATTAGCCGAATGTACATTGACTGATCTTGATAATCGGTCAGGTCTACTACCACTGGGCGAAGCCGTTCATGATTGTTACCGGAAATGGTAAAGAACACACTGTCGGTGTCGGACAGTACCAGTTCCACCCTGGCCTCCTGCAAAGCTCCACCGGCGACTCAGAACGAAGCGAAGGGATGGGTGATCTCAAAGGGTTCGGAGGTGAGGGTGCCCACTTTAGCGTGTTGCTTGGTACCTCCACTGTTCACGTAGAACTGACCACTGGACCGGGGATCTACCCCTTTGCCGTAGTAGGCAGTGTCAATATCCGCTACCGGCTGATCGTTGAAGGCCTCACCCACGGTGGTCCATCCTCGGATGTGAGCGTACTCAAAATCCAGGTTAAGGGGTTCATCGTTTTTTTGGGGAATGACTCCTTCTACGATTGCTTCTGTAGTTGAAGGGCTAGAAATCTCAAACTTTCCTTCCATTCCTACTTCCTGGTGGCCAGGTACGGTACAGAAATAGATATCGTCTTCCATCGCCACAAAGGAAATAGAAGTTAAAGTACCTTTCTCCACAATGGGATCGCTGTGGGCACCTTGTTTTTCCATTTTTATATCGTGGGTCATGGTTTCACCATTGATCATCGTAATCCGCACCGAGTCACCCATTTGGGCCCGCAGCACGGGATTACGGATGCCCTCAATCTCACCGCCCACTCCGATGTAGCCCGTGGTGTAGGCCTGGAGCGTATATTCTCGAGTCGTCGGCTCAGATTGATTAAGGGTTAATTCAGCATTTGGCTTCTTTAATAACAGGTAGGCGGAGGCGACAAGTAGTGCCAATAAGACAATAATGATTGAGAATAAAAGTTGAACTTTCTTCATGTAGGTAAAGATAAATAAAATTGCAAAGGGGTTCCGTACATTCTTAGAGCCGCTTTTGGATACAGGCAAGCTTGGTCTTTAAGATTTATCACTAACCAATACGAATTTCTACTGCAGATACTGAAGCAGCCGAAAAAGTCCACGTACCGTCGGTAGGTACCTCTTTAGTTTGTATCTTAAGTGGGTCAGGCTCCCGGGCGATTACTTCAAATTCTGGATCAGTCGCCATTTGGTGTACTTTGATAGAGGTGACGTTGGCTCCCTTTACGGATAACCGGGTTTTTACCGGGGATGCTCTTTGGGTATTAACCACGTGGACAAATATCGTATCCTCCGTTCTGCTGGCCGTAACGTCCAAGTAGGTAGGAGTTTGGGTAGTCTCACAGTAGTTGGTGCCACTGTACTTCCGGTATAGCTTCATCACTTTAGCCACGGGCATCAGAAAGGCTTTACCGAAGGAACGCGGGATCGGAATCATCAGAGCGTTGACCTGCCAGCGGGTGCCGCAAAAGTCAGCTAGGGTTGCAATCTTCAATAAGTCACCGTTTCGTTCGTGCATATTCGCGATACGGGCGTAGGAAACGCCGGTGGCCCAGGTTGACATTACCTCGTTCCGGTTGCGGCCCGAGAAGGTATAGTGGCACTCAGTTAGAGCCATCGGCAGTTGGTAGAGCTCCACCTGCTCCCGCATGGCTACCACTTTCTTTTCGTGAAACTGGCAGGTATTCATCAGGTACTCCCAGGTGCGGGCCGGATCCTGGCGGTAGTTGACGCCCATCAGTGGACTGTTTTCATCGTTACGGCAGGGGGCAAACATGAGATGAAATGCCACATAGTCTAGATGCTCACCAGCCCGCTCGATCATATCTTTGGCCCAAAATGTCCCCTTCTTTTCCCCCCACCGCTGTATGCCACCCCAGCCAATAATTTTGATAGACGGGTCAGCACGGTGCATCTTCTCACTAAACTCGGTGGTTTTCCGAACAGCGGTGTCAATGTCAAACCTATCGTCGGCGTAGGAGGTTTCGTTGTCGATCTGCCAGAAGGGGATTCGTAGCGGTTGATCAAACCCGTATGATTTTCGCTCGGCATTGTCAGGATTGTTGCAATAGTCCACCCACTCGGCGGCTTCCTGCGCCGTACCTCGTCGGTCGCGTCCCATCCCGTCGGTAGAAAATTCGGGTGTCCCTTCTGACTCAAAGTTTATTGACATTAATGGTTCGGCACCTACCTGAGTGCAAAAGTCGACGAATTCGGCGGTTCCCACCCGGTTCGATTCGTACCCGCCCCAGTGTATGTTCTGCCTCGGTACCCGGTCTTTACGTGCGCCAACCCCTTCCCGCCACCGGTAGTAGGCACTGAGGAGGCCGCCGAAGCGCACCATACTGGGGGCTAAATCCCGCGTAGCCTCTATCACATCTTCGCGCCAGACATGTTTATCAAAATCCCAGGCGGCCTCCACTGAGCCATCGGTGCGACCCAGGGGTTCCATAAACTGCATGTATAAATGAGGAGACAGTGCAAAGGTAGGTTCAGGGTCAATGATTATCCCTTCCTCCGCTTTGATGGCAACGGACTTGGCATTAGCGGACAGTTTGCGGGTAGCGGCTACTCCCGCTCCGGTAAGGGCGGTAGTTTTGATAAACCTTCTTCGGTCAATGTTCATACTAATCGGTTAGGGGGTTAGTTTTTTTTGGATAATTAAATATACTCCAATTGTGCTATTCATGTACAAATCAATTCGGTAGACTGGAAGAAAGAATAATTCTTGCCAGCCTTCGATTTATCTGTACGAGCAAATACTTAAGAGCGCCTGCATCAGCCTTCGGGCAATTCTAGAGGAAATCTAACTTTGGCCTGGCGTTACCTAGCCGCTACCTAAGCTACTATCCGCTGCGCAAAATACAGTGTATGATTTTGCTGTATCATTTCACTCCCTAGGTGGAAGAGTATTAGCATTCTCATGTTCTGAAGGCACAACAGAGGAATAGAAAATAAGTCCCTTACCGTTGCTGTTAATCAAACGAGAATTAACAAACTCATCCCTAAGTAATTGGTATACAAGGTGTTGCATGATGAGTATCGCTTTCGGACTACAGAATATCCCAAGCCAGCAATGGGCTAACTGAACATTTATTTGTAATAAAAATTACCATTCGACGCCAACAAATTTTGAGTTCTAAAGTTCAGAAAGATAGATATGCTTATGTAGAATAATTCATAAT
>CAKZYJ010000401.1 GCA_937884755.1 uncultured Flammeovirgaceae bacterium | reverse complement strand
CTCCGTAAGGAGATAGTCGGATACTGGTTCGTTCGGCGCCAATTGCCTGGCCTACTGCCTGAGCCACCTCAAGAGCAAACTTAGCACGGGCTTCGTGCGAACCATTGTAGCTGTTATCTAATTTATTGACGTTCGGATTTAAAAACTGCTCAATTAAGTAGCCATTCGCTCCGTGCAGTTCTACTCCATCAAATCCAGCTTCAATAGCATTCTGGGCACTAATCACATATGATTGGATCGCCTCCTGAATATCCGATTCGTTCATCAGCCTAGCGGAAGGGTAGGGTTGTAGTCCTTCTTGGTCAGTGTACATTTCTCCTTCTACGGCAGTAGTTGAGGTTCCTACTACCTCAGCACCTTCAGGCAAATTGTTGGGATGTCCTACCCGTCCGGTGTGCATCAATTGAAGGAATATTTTAGCTCCACCGTCGTGGGCCGCGGAGGTTATTTTCTTCCAACCCTCGGTTTGTTCTGGCGAAAACGCACCAGGTATTCTTGGATAGCCTAATGCGTTAGGAGATGGTGCCGTGCCTTCGGTGATAATCAGTCCGGCTCCCGACCGCTGTCCGTAGTATTCGGCCATCAGGTCATTAGGAATATTATTAATTGCTCGTGAGCGGGTCATGGGGGCCATTACTACTCGGTTTTGCAGCGCTATCGGCCCTAGTTTAAAAGATTCAAAAAGCATATTAGTACAGTTTAAATAATTGTATAAACAACTATATTATATACTGCATTCGTACTAATAGGTTTGTTATTCCGAGCAGAAAATTGATAAAACGCTCGTGCTCAATTAGAAGCGTCATATTAATAGACAACATTGAGGCTAAGGCTATCTTGAACTCAGGTTTTATAACGTTCAGTCTGATAACGATAATGTCTGATTAAACACCTGACCTGATTTGTAGGTTGGTAAATCAAACAATCAAAACTACACGAATGAACGTTTCTATCCAATTTCTCGGTGCTGCTCAGTCGGTAACCGGCTCCAAGCACTTGCTTCACTTCGATGATTTTCAGGTACTGATGGACTGCGGTTTGTTCCAGGGATTGAAGAAATTACGGCAGCGCAACTGGGATCCGTTCCCGATGGATGTATCGGAGGTAGAGGCATTAGTCATTTCTCACGCTCATATCGACCATATTGGTTATCTACCCAAGCTCGTGAAAGAGGGCTACGATGGTCCAATCTACTGTACTACGGCTACGGCCGACCTGATGCGAATTATGTTGTTAGACTCTGCTAAGTTGCAGGAAGAAGAAGCAGAATGGGCCCGCAAGAAAGGCTACTCGAAGGATCGCGCGACGAAACAGATCTACACCGTAGAAGACGCCGAAAGCACCTTCCGATTGTTGGTGCCTTACGAGTTTGACGAGGACGTCTACCTGATAGACAACATCCGGCTAAAATTTCATAATGCCGGACATATTTTAGGGGCGGCCTGGGTAGAACTGAATGTAGAGGGTAAGTCGCAGCAAAAAACCATTGTTTTTTCCGGCGATCTGGGACGGTACAACCAGCCGGTGCTTCGCGATCCGGTATCCATGACCCAGACCGATATACTACTGGTAGAATCCACCTACGGCGACCGCGAAAACCTGTCGGAAGACCCCTCGGAAGAATTTGCCAAAGTTGTATACGAAGCTATGGAGCGGGGAGGTTGTTTACTGATTCCGGCTTTTGCGGTAGGCCGTACCCAAACGGTAATGTATTACCTAAAAACACTGATGGACGCTAATCGGATTCCGAAGGTACCAGTGTACCTAGATAGTCCGATGGCTATTAATGTAACCCAACTCTACAAACGCCACTTTACCTACCATAAACTTCGCGATCAGGATTTACAGTATAACGAATCAATTTTTGACTACGAATTTTTTAACTACTACCGCAGTGTTCCAGCTTCGCAGAGTATCAACGAGATTCGGAAGAACGCTATCATCGTTTCTTCCAGTGGAATGTGCACCGGAGGCCGGATACTGCATCACCTCTTCCATCGTCTTCAGCGACCGGACGATACTATTCTTTTTGTAGGTTACCAAGCTAGAGGAACCCGGGGGCGGCGTATTCTGGACGAAGAAGAAACGATACGTATCTTTGGGCAGGATGTACCCCGCAAAATGCAGGTTCGCCGTATTGATGGCCTATCTGCTCACGCCGACAAAAGTGAACTATTACGCTGGGTAAATACGCTAAAAGAGTACCCCAAACGAACGTTCCTCGTTCACGGGGAGGTAGACAGTGCTGAAGTGATGCAGCAGAGCTTACAGGAGGTGGGCTGGGCCAACGTACATATACCAGACTACCAAGAGCAGCACACCCTGTTTGCGGAAATATGATTTTTAGAAAAGATAGTGACTTACTGTTCTATCAATTACTTGTATATCATGATCTTCTCGGAACAGTTTTTACCAACAATAGATGGATTAGTTTACCACTAAAGTGTTTTGTCATAAGCTAATCTTGTAAGGATGAAAAATGTACTGGTTACCATTGATTTGCAGTACAAGACAGAGACGCTAATTGATTGGGTTTTTACATTAACAAAGCTGCACAACTCAAAATTATGGCTTCTGCATGTGGCTGCACTGGATCCTGACTTCGTGGGTCATGATATCAGCCTTTAGTAATTAAAGAATATTTTAATCTCATCGGGTTTAATTCTCCGAAGCTTGCTTCGGGTTATTTGAAAATTCTAGAAATGCCTCGCGGGCTTGCCCCGAGGATTATTTACTCAGGTTCGTCTTCCGTAGTCATCCCAGGCGCTGGGTTTGAGAAGTTTAGCTACCATCGCGAAGAAAGCTCCAAGAGCAACTAGGCTACTCATTGCCTACATCACGCTTTTCGCTTTCTTGTACCAAGGGTAAATCGCCTTCGTATTTTGCTTTGTACTTCTCGTATAGCCGCTGCTGGAGCGCAGGTAAGGTTATCTGGCGTCCGTCTACAAAGGCCTGAGTAACCTTATTGGTCCGCATATCTAATGCATCACCTTCGGAAACGAAGAGGGTAGCGCTTTTCCCTTCTTCCAGCGTACCGTAACGGTCGCCAATACCTAAAATTTGCGCGTTGCCCTGCGTAATAAGTTGTAAGGCAGCTTCCTTATCCATGGCTCCGTGGGCCACAGCCGTGCCCGCCAGGAATGGTAAATTACGGGCGCTGGCGTTCATACCGCGTTCGTAGCCCAGACCTACCGTCAGTCCTGCTTCTTGCAGGCGAGCGGGTAGGGAGTAGGGTAGGTTCACCGGATCATCGGGATGGTTGGGCAGTACGTGAGTGTTGCTGACAATCACCGGAATGCTGCGAGCCTTTAGAAAGTCTTTCACTAGCAAGGCGTCGGTACCGCCTACCAGTACAATGCGCTGTACATTACGGTCTTCGGCAAAACGGATAGCTTCAATAATCTGTCGAGCTTCGTCAGCGTGGATATGGAGAGCTTTAGAGCCATCAAACAAACCGCCCAAAGCCTCTAGCTTCAGGTTCAGTTCTTGCGGATCGTTTACCTGATGATAGGCAGTTGCATCGGCAAATAGCTCTTCTAGCATCCGGCGCTGCTCATCATAGTTTTCGTTCTTCACCCGCTTTACAGTGAAGGTAGAAAAGTCAAATTCCCGCCGGAAACGCCCTGGCCAGTTAATGTGCATAGCGTCGTCGGGCTGTACCACCGCATCTGCCCAGTTCCAGGCATCTAATTGCATTACTGAAGAGGTGCCAGGCACCATTCCCCCCTGGGGCGTAGCCTGCGCCAGCAGAATACCGTTGAAGCGTAGCGTAGGAATAATCTCGGAGTCAGTATTGTAAGAGATTATTGCCCGCACATTGGGGTTCAGGGTTCCCTGTTCGGCATCATCAACTGTAGCTCTCACTGCCCCAATTTCCTTTAAACCCACGGTAGTATTGGGCAAAATAAATCCGGGGTAGATATGTTGCCCCTCTACGGAGATGACCTCGTACCCATTGGAATTCATACTTTCCAACTCAGCTGCAGTACCTACCCGCTCAATTTTACCGTCGCGGAACGCCAAGGCTCCGTTTTCAATCACCTCCCCGTTACCGATATGAATAGTAGCATTACTTACAATAATCGGAGTAGACTGGGGGTCTCCCGGCGAAGGTACCTGAGCAAAGGCAGAAAGGCTTATGATAAGCGTAATAAATGTTATGTAGTATTTCATAATTTTTTCCATAGTGTATTAGGGTGTTCAGGTGTTCAAGTATTCATTTGGTCGCCGCATAATATTCATGATTATCTAACATGAACACTTTAACACCATTTAGCGAATATGCTCAGTGTGGCCGAACCCGACGTCTTCGCAGTGGAAGAGTTGACGGAGGGTACGGCTGGCCAGTTGGGTTGACGCTCCGTTTTTCTTGACATCCTGCATCTTCTGAATGAGGCGAGCACGTTGCTGGGCAACCCACTCCTCCTTCTTCTTATTAGTCTCCTCATCGTAGTAGATACGTCCGTCTACCATTGTCTTCTCCGCCTTAGCGTAAATGGATAGCGGGTTATCCGACCAGAGCACCAGATCGGCATCTTTTCCCACTTTGATGCTGCCCATACGGTCTTCCAGGTGCAGTAGCTTAGCCGGGTTCAGCGTCACCATCTTCCAGGCATCCTCTTCAGACATATCGCCGTACTTGATAGACTTAGCTGCTTCCTGATTCAACCGGCGGGCCATCTCGGCATCGTCGGAATTAATAGCTACGGTTACTCCGGCCATATCCATCAGCGTAGGATTGTACGGAATAGCGTAACGCACCTCAAATTTATACGCCCACCAGTCGGCAAAGGTAGAACCACCTGCACCGTGTTCAGCCATCTTATCAGCTACCTTGTAGCCCTCCAGAATGTGGGTAAAGGTATTCACGCTAAAGTCAAACTGCTCGGCTACGTGCATCAGCATATTTATTTCTGATTGCACGTAGGAGTGACAGGTAATGAAACGTTCGCGATTAAGGATTTCGGCCATAGCTTCTAGTGCCAGGTCGCGGCGGGGAGCGGGTGTTCGGGCTTTCTCTTTAGCCGATAGGCTATTGTACTGCTGCCAGGCTTGGTCGTACTCCTCAGCCCGAGTGAAGGCATCCATAAAAACCTGCTCAACTCCCATCCGGGTTTGGGGATAACGAATGGAATTGTCATTGCTGGAGCGCTTTACGTTTTCGCCCAAGGCAAATTTGATGTATTCGTCGGCTCCTTCAATCAGCATATCCTGCGGAGAAGCTCCCCAGCGCATTTTTGCCAGTGCCGACTGCCCTCCAATGGGGTTAGCCGAGCCGTGTAACAGTTGGGCGGCAGTAACACCTCCGGCTAGTTGCCGATAAACATTTATATCGTCTGATTCTACCACGTCTTTCATGCGTACCATCGCCGAGTTAGTGGCTACGTCGTTCACGCTGGAGAGAGCAATGTGGGTATGCTCGTCAATAATGCCACTAGTGAGGTGCTTTCCGCTTCCGTCAATTACCGTAGCTCCGTTAGCCGACAGGTTCTGGCCTACTTCAGCAATCTTACCGTCCCGAACAAGTACGTCGGCATTGTCCAAAATGCCTGCTTCCTCGTTCGTCCACACCGTAGCATTTTTAATCAAGTAGGTTTGGGCTTCGGGCATGCGCTGCTGGCTACCGTAAGGCAGAAACGGGTACACAATATCCGTCAGATCATCCGGCGCAACCGATCTGTTTTCAGTAGTGCCTGGTTCGTTCTCGTCTAACGCACTCTGGTAGGCAGCTTCCCAGGAAACCCATTCGCCAGTAGGCAACTGACCCTGGCCCTGTAGCTTCTGCCCTTCAACCCAGCCCGAGAGACGGATACGTTCACTTTCTTGCGGGTTGGGCGCAAAGCTCATCGTAACTGTTTCGTCCAGCACTTCGGCCGCAACATCTATCTTGGTAGTGTCGTCGGGTGAAATTTGAAACTTCAGCTTGCCCGGCTGTCCACTTACCTGAAGTGGATAGCTTTGGTTGCCTACGGCCAGCGTGTATTCACCTCGCAGGTCATTAGCATCCATTTTATTAATAACGTGAGCTTCGCCCTGAATCCAGTTTTCGTAGATCAGCGCATCATCGTTAAAGATATTGCCCGAAGTAATGATAAAGTTAGCGATGGTTCCCTCCTTCAGGCTACCAACCTGATTGCTGGCACGGATTAGCTGGGCTGGAGTGTGGGTAAGGGCTTTGAGGGCGGCATCTTCGGGCAAGCCATACTGCACCGCTTTCCGTAGGTTCTTCAAAAAGGACTTATTACTAGTCGTGCCCTCGGCAGTAATGGTAAACGGAATACCTTCTTTCGCTAGCATCCCTAGGTTAGCCGGGGCCAGTTCCCAGTGCATCATATCAGCCAGGGCTACGTTTTTGGCATCGTAAGGATCATCTACGTTATAAGCATCGGGAAAATTGACTGGAACAATAAGCGGGGCATTAGTGGCTTTTAGTTCAGCCAGCCGCTGGTACTCGTTGCCGCTACCGCGAATGATGTACTGCTTGCCGAATTCATCGCCTAGCTTATCAGCTCGGAGGATTTGCAGCCAGCCGGGAGCATCGAAGATTTGGGGCAGATTTTGTAGTCCAATCCAAGCTTCCAACGACTGATCGGCGTAATCCTGGTTATTATCCGACTGGTACCAGTCGGCATCGAGGTAGGTTTGGCGTAGCAGGGCAATGAAGCCCATTTTAGAAACCGGATAGTACTGCTTAGAGCTTCCCTTCTCAAAAGAGTAGTGAGCCGCAGCTTTCGGTACGATTAGCGCTTCGTTAGCAGTATTGTCGGATAAAGTCACCAGTGCCGATGAGCCGCGGGCCAGACCATCTCGCTTATTGGTCAGTACGGTGCCGAAGCCCAATTCGCGGTAAGGCTTGGCCTGTTCTGCGTTGAGAGAGAAATCATCGGCAGCATCGTACTGCGATTTGATAGCATCGTTTTGACTGTACGGCCCTTCGGTTTGTGGGCCTAGCTTCTCAGCGGATCTCCAGCTAAAACCCAAAGACCTTGGTATTTCGGACAGTCCATAGTGGCTATACAGATCGATAAAACTGGGATAGATGTACTTGCCCTGCAAGTCAATGGTACGGGTACCCGACGGAGCAGAAACATCCGTACCTACCGCTCGGATAAAACCATCTTCAATCAGTAGTGAAGCATTCTGTAAGGTCGTTTGATAATCAACCACCACGGTGGCATTAGTAAACAGATAACGTTTGAGACGGTCGTCACGAACATCGTTTACGGAGTAGATATCGTCCTGAGCCAGGATAGGTCGGTAGAACAATAATCCCAACAGGCCTAAAAGCCAGATCTTGTTTCTTATCATAGGAAGGAGGTATTAATAAAGAGTAGTAATCCCGCAGGTGCTTACCCAACAAACCGGAAGTTAAGTAAAATGATGTAGAAAGTTAGAGGTAACTCTACTAAATTTTGACAGTTACCAATTTGTAGACCAGGGTTTGGGTTTCATTCGGATCTATCAAGTTATGAATAAGGAGTTGCTTACCGCAAGTAAATATTGGTATTAAACAACAAGATAATGCAACCTAGTTGTTACATTGTAGATCTGTTGTGAAGTGCTTTTAAGATGTTATGAGGAAATTGTCACAGATTAGTTGGTTATTTTGGGCAGGTAGTTTCTGCTGGCTGGCTTGTCAGTCGGCTACGAAGCAGACGGGTGAAGGTATTGATGTTCAGGTAGCGGTAGCTTCTGATAGTCTAGATGCTGCTACGGGATTAGTAGTGGATGATGAGTTATCGGTGGTAGTAGGTAACTGCACCGCCTGCCATTCGGCCCAACTAATTACCCAGAACCGGGCTACCCGCGAGGGTTGGCACAGCATGATTGTCTGGATGCAAGAGAACCACAAACTCTGGGATCTAGGTGAAAATGAAGCCGTAATTCTGGACTATCTGGAAGAACACTACGCCCCTGAAGCCGTAGGCCGCCGCAAAAATCTAGAGAATATCGAGTGGTACGATTTGAACTAATGACTGATACTCTTACATCAGTCAACGCTCATTAATCATTCGTAAACCGTAGCCCCCGCCGCCCGGGGTGTAAATAATAAACTGATCGCCGGTTTGCATTTCGGCTTGATCAATTCCCGCTACTAGTTCTTGCTTGCCATCGTTACGAATGATCCACTGCTCACCAACTTTTCCTGGCTCACCGCCTTCTAAGCCGTAAGGAACTTTTTTACGGTGTTGCGTTAGTACGGTTAGTGCTATTGGGGCTAAGAAGGTAAAATGGCGGATAATACCGTTGCCTCCCTTCCAGCGTCCGTCTCCGCCCGACTGACTATGTACCGAAAACTCATTGAGCCGCACCGGATAGCGAAACTCCAGTACTTCCGGGTCGGTGATGCGGGTATTAGTCATATGCTGGTGAACTGCATTGGCTCCGGCAAAACCTGGCCCGGCCCCCGTACCACCCCCGATAGTTTCGTAGTAGCCGAACTCATCGTTACCAAACAGTACGTTATTCATGGTTCCCTGGCTGCAAGCGGCCATTCCAAAGGCTTTCAGTAGGGTATCCACCAGACGTTGGCTAGTTTCGGTATTGCCTCCTACTACGGCTGGGCAGTGAGCTGGGTCATCGGCAAAAGCAGGATTCAGAATAGAGTTATTGGATAATATGATGCTAACCGGCTGAAGCATTCCTTCATTCAGAGGGAGTTCCTCGTTCAGCAGCAACCTCAGCACGTACATTACCGCACTATGCACAATGGCCGGAGTGGCGTTTAAGTTTCTGGGATGTTTGGGAGCGCTACCGGAGAAGTCTACCGTCAGCTGGCCTGCCTGATTTAGTGAGCAGTTTACCTGTAATTTACTACTATCGTCCAGAGATTCAGTAGCTTGGTATTGGGTTTGGTCCAGTTGCTGAAGACGGTGGAGCATTCGCTGGGCTGAGCGTTCCTTAATCCGTTGCATATAGTACTGAATTTGATTGGCTCCGTGCTGGTAGGCCAACTGCTGTAAAGCATCTACTCCCCAGCGGATGCTGGCTAGGCCGCCGTTTAGGTCGGCCAGATTTTCGGCCACGTTCCGAGTGGGGTAGGGGTTTTGGGTAAAGATGTCACGGATAGTATCCCACTGGGGTTCGCCCTGTTTTACTAAATACGTTGGAGCGATTACAACGCCTTCTTCTTCCAAAATAGTAGCCTGGGTGGGCATGGAACCAGGGCGAGTCCCACCAATTTCGGCATGGTGGGCCCGATTGGCTACGTAACCAAGCAATTGCCCGTTGTGATAAACCGGACTGATCAGGGTAACATCCGGTAAGTGGGAGCCGCCGTAGGCGGGATGGTTGGTGATGATGACATCGTCTTCGCGTACCGGAATACTCTCCCGTACCGCTCGTACGCACATACCCAAGCTGCCTAAGTGTACCGGAATATGAGGAGCATTTACAATTAACTCACCATTAGCATCCAGCAATGCACAAGAAAAATCCAGTCGCTCTTTTACATTTACCGAGAAGGAAGTACGTTCTAGCAATGCTCCCATTCCTGAGGCAATGCTGCCTAGCCGGTTGGTAAATAACGCCAGTTGTACCGCTTCCGGAGCCTGTTCTTTAGTGGTCTTGGCTGAATCCGCTTGATGCATTAGTACGTTGCTGTGGCCGTCTAGCTGTAGTCTCCAATCACTTTCCACCCAAAGCGTAGCGGTGACACTGATAAGCAGCGCTGGTCCAGCTATACTTGCCCCAGCCTGCAACTGATCCCAATCATATACCGGTACCGATTGCCATCCCGTTAGCGTATGACTGTTTTGCTGGCTCAGCGGTTGGGGTGAATACGCGGTAATTGAACCCGGTTG
>CAKZYJ010000400.1 GCA_937884755.1 uncultured Flammeovirgaceae bacterium | reverse complement strand
GGGCGTAGTCGGAAAATAGAGGGGTTTTCAAGTCGTAGGGTAGCACGCCAGCGGCTGGGGTTTGGTCGGCCATAGTGCCTTGAAAGAAACCGTACTCCGAAAGCTTCATTTTGGCCCGTTCGGGAAGCTTGACTGATTCGCGGGAGGGGTACAGACTGCTGAGAGCTACCAGCAGAAAAACAATGAAACTAGAAGTAATCCAAACTTTCATACACTACTTATCTAGGGCTAATCTGGCCGGATCTAAGGACTGAAGGGTGCAGTTGTACTTACTTAAGTCCTGATCAATATTTTTAAAGTCGCCTTCGGCATCCAGGTTAGCAAACGTAGCATTGGTGTTATTGCGAATGCACAGCCGGTAGTCATCTTTTATTTCCCCGTTGCTATCGAAGGCTTCTTCGGGCAGAATGCCATCGTAGGTAATATGGGGCACATCTTTGCCAAACTTCAGTTTGAAGCGATACATTTTTCCCATGCGGGTTTGGGAGGTAGCCCGTACCCGTTCACGCTCGTAGTGGTTGTCGTGAATAAAAATGCGCTGAGGGTAGGGATCATATTCCGGATCGTCAATAGATTCTTCAGTCATGTGGTAGCTAATTACTGCCGTACCCACCGTCCGGTTGTTTACAATTTTGTTGTCGAAAACTTCCACATCGCTGGTGGCCAGAATCAGTACTCCAGTGCCAGGCGGCACTCCGGCCACGATATTGCCCTTAGGAGCGAAGTTCTTCAGATTATTGTCCAGGATTTCGTTATTAAACACCCGCACATTGCCACCGTTCTTTTTCACCAGATTGGGCAGATCAAATACCAGTATGCCGCCGGTATTGTCGTGGGTAATATTATCGTACACGTCAGCCATACGAGAGTTTTCAATCTCGATACCAGTCACATTATGATGGACTAAACTATTGCGAACAATAATATTTTCGGATTGCCCCACGTAAATACCGGCATCCGAAGCGCCAACGCTTACGCAACTGTCAATCAAAACGTTCTGACACATAACCGGGTAGAGGCCGTAGGCACCGTTGGTCTTTTTAGGCTTGCCAGTCCATGCAGTTCTCACCCGCTGAAAAGTGATACCGTCTACATCCTGGGTTTTTATGGCATCGCCTTTGGCATCCTGCACCGTGAGGTCTTCTATAACGATGCGCTTTCCACCGGTAACTTTAATGCCTTCAGCTCCTTCAATTTGTCCGGCAAAGGAGAGTACTGTCTGTTCCATTCCGGCTCCGCGAATGGTGACGTTCTCTACTCCGTCCAGCCATAAAGTCTTGGTGATGGTATAGTGACCGGCAGGTACATCAATCACCTCACCGGCTTCGGCCATCACAAACTTGGTTTGCAATTCCCGCTCAAAGTCAGCCTGACTGAAGGCGGGAAAATAAGGGCTGAGAACTGCAAGTAGTAGAAGTAGAGAAAGTCGGGTCATGGTAGTTAGATTGTTGATCGTAGTCTTCAAATGTACGAAATATTAGTAAATAGACTCGAGCTTATCAGCTCGCTCGGCTACCCTCCGAATCTCACTCTTTACGATGAATATTAAGGGGAGATAAATTCTTCTATTCGCAGTAGTAGTTTAGTAGCCTTTCTTTACCATGATTTAGAGTAGCTGGTTTTGGTACTACTCGGCAAAATTGATATATTGATTGAGTATTACTAGACGAGCAGAGATACAACAGTTCTAACCTGTTTTTAGACCACAATTACCGTTTACTATTCCAACCTCCGAAATGTCTGCACCACCAACTGATGAGATGGTACTGGTCAATAAGATCAAAGCCAAACGAAAGGAACTGGAAAGCTACCTGGCCAAGACCGAACCCCGAAACTCTCGGTTGATCAACTCATCAATCATTGCTGGTGCCTTTGCTGCTGCCCTTACGGCCGGACCAGGCGTAGGGGGTGAAGAATTTATAAGTACGGCCAAAGATATGGTATCCTTCGGAATTCCAGTATGGCAAGCCCTTTGCCTAGCTGCGTCCATTCTCTCGGTAATTGCCGTAATAGCGAATGGTATGCTAAAGTCGCACAGCCTGACTACCAAGATTACTAAAACCCGGGCTTGTGATGCAAAGTTGGAAGGGCTGGAGACGATGCTGGAGCTTAACCAGGTTGATCTAAAACAAGCCACTCAGCTTTATACCCAGTACCTTACCGAAATATCTCATATCTAAGTCAATCTCGATCTTCTGCTACAACCTCCGTGATGAGTTGATTTAAACGAGACGGATATTGCTTGGGAATAAAGT